>JBDUAE010000076.1:0-8424 GCA_040004805.1 Chthoniobacterales bacterium
CCCGGCGGATTATCCAGTCCTGATCGCTCCGATTTTAGCCGGCAAAGCCGACGCCGTTTTCGGTTCCCGCTTCATGGGAGGGCAAGCGCATCGTGTCGTCTATTTTTGGCACATGGTGGGAAATAAGTTTCTCACCCTGCTTTCGAACATGTGCACGAACCTAAACCTCACGGACATGGAATCGTGTTACAAAGCGTTGCGCACTTCAGTAGTACGAGAGCTCGAGCTCTGCGAGAATGGCTTCGGCTTCGAACCGGAGATCACCGCGAGATTAGCGCGAAAAAAAGCGCGGATCTATGAGGTGGGCATTTCCTATGCTGGCCGCACTTACGAGGAAGGAAAAAAGATTACCTGGCGAGACGGCTTTCGTGCGATTTACGCGATCTTGAAATATAATTTCTTCGTGAAATGAAGCTTCCCGCGAGCGGGACGGCGCGCGCGGAGGCCGAGTCGCGGAATCCGGGCGCAGTGCGCGCGATGTTCGATGGGATCGCGCGTCGGTATGATTTGGCGAACCACGTCCTCAGCGGGAGTGTCGATTTTTTCTGGCGGCGCCGCGCGGTGTCCGTGGTGAAGAAATGGAAGCCGCGCCGGCTGCTCGATCTCGCCACGGGGACCGGCGATCTCGCGCTCGCGCTCACTCGCGCCCTGCCCGACACCGAAGTCACGGGCGCCGATTTCTCGCCAGAAATGCTGGCGGTCGCCGCGCGAAAGGGATTGGCGAAAACCGTGGTCGCGGACGCATTGCAACTGCCATTCGGGGCCGCCTCATTCGATTGCGTGACGGTGGCGTTCGGCTTGCGCAACATGGCGGATTGGAACGTGGCACTCCGCGAAATGGGGAGAGTCCTCGCGCCGGGTGGCCACCTGCTCGTGCTCGATTTTTCGCAGCCGATGCCTTTGCTCCAGTCGGTTTATCGGTTCTATCTGCACCGCTGTTTGCCTGCGCTGGCGGGTTTGGTTACTGGCAACCGCGAGGCCTACGATTATCTCGGCGCGTCGATTGAGAATTTCCCTTCCGGTGCCGCGATGACATCGCTGATCGCGAAGAACGGATTCGAAAATCCGATCGCGCTTCCACTCACCGGCGGAATCGCGACCATCTACTGCGCGCAACTATCTCGGCGCGATTGAAGGCGAAGCTGCCGGCGCGATCGGCGGTGTCGATGTCGGCTCGACCAGGAACGGCGACCGGAGCGCGTTAAAATCGGGATTGCTTAAGACGAAAACTCCGGGCCGTTCCTCAAGGCGTCCGTACCACATTCCGCTCCCCGCAGGCCCGCCGACGATCAGTTTATGCGTCACCTTATCGTCGGGGGAGGTGGTGAAAGTGATTGTGATCTGCGCCTTGTCGAACGCTTGCGCCGGCAGCGCGCCGCCGACCCAGCGCACGGCGCGTAGTTTCGCCAGCGAATTCAACAGCGACTCCACTCGAGCGGGATCGATCGCTTCCCCTCCGCTGTCGTGGATCCAATCGCCGTTGGCGCCACGCGTGACCGACGTTTCTCGGTCCGTCATCACTGCGAGGCGATGGACGTCGGCAGGTTTGAATTTAAAGAGCGCCAGCTCCTGCCATTGTACCGGGTCGCTTGGAATGTCTCCCACGATCGCGCGGGGAACAGTGACCACGAAGGGCTCTTCTCCGACGCGGGCATAAACGTCATCACCTTCCGTGCGGCCAAAGGCCACGCTAGCGAACGGCTCTTCACCGGCCTTAGATTCCGCGGTATTTTCCGAAGCAAACGAGCTGAAGGTGATTCGGAGCTGGGGTTGATCGAGTCCGTACTTCGGCAGATCAGACGCGACATCTTCCACAAATTTACTGACCTGCTCGTTCTTTATCGTCTCCAGGAGTCGCGTGACTTCATCGGGATTGGCGGGTCGGTTGTCTAAGTTCGCGATCGTCCAATTTTGTTCTTTGCGGGCGAGGATGGTCTTGGTTTTGCCCGGCGCGTCGATGGTGATCCGATCAAGCACGTTGGTTTCGATCCGAACCAGGTGACGATCGCGCAAGTCCGCGGGTTTGAGGCTGAGGATGCTCTCGATGGTTTTCGGCAGAGTGTAAATGAAACTGCGCGCGGAGAAGCGCACGTAGATCTGATCCTTCTGTTTTTCCGGAGACGCGCCGATTTGCAGCGTGCGGCCTTGTTGATCGTCCGCGGTAAAAAGCGTGATCGCGCCCCGCGCCTCGTTCAGGCCGTAAGGTCGAAGGTCGCCCCGATCGTCGGCGACAAATTGCTCGATGCGCGCGCTTGTCACCTGCGCAATGAGATCGCCGATTTTTTGGTTATCGGCGCGAGCGCGCAGTGGTTTGACGATTTCCCACGCGTCGCCCTGTTTTTGCACCTCCAACTCACCCGCCGGCGTTTTCAGGATCAGGCGGGTTACTTGAGCCGTCGTGATCTCCGTCAGCTTGCGATCACGAAACTCCTCCGGCTTCTTCGCAATCTGAGTCTTGATCTTTTGCGATGCTACAAAGGTATCGGGTGCATTTTCGAAACGCACATACATCCGACCTTCCAGCGCGGTGTCTTTCCCGAACAAGATCTGAGGCGGCATATTCTGGCCGATGAGTTTGAGGCGGAGCTTCGGCCGGACGAGGTCGTATTCCGAGAGTCGATTCTTGTCCGCGCCGATTTCCTTCGCGGTGATGGTGGTATCGTTTTGCCAGCTCTCCAGGTCCGCGATCAGGTTTTCGACGGCGGGCCGATCCGCCTGATCTTTGATCGGAGCGTCGAGTAGCCATTTTCCGGCAACCCGGCGTAAGGTGGTGGTCTCATCGCCGTTTTGGATTTCTATTCCTTCCAGATGGTCACGGTCGAAATTGAGCACGTTTCCCGAGCGACGTTTCGCTTCGGCGGTGTTTGGCCCCTGGCTTTCATAGAACTTAATCCACAAGCCCAAGGCGAGCACGATCCCGAGCAGGATTAAGGTCGTCTTTGTCTTCATTGCTCGTTAGGCACGATCAAGTCCGCCGCTGCCACCAGACGCCGAAGCCGACAACCGCGGGCAGGAGTGGAAGGAGGACCAGAATGAGCCAGCGCAAATTGCGCAGCGCGCGATCGTCCAGCGTGAAAGCGAGTATCTGCGGCACTTTCGGAGCAATGCCGATAAGTTGTTCGCGATTTGAGAGCCAGTTGATCGCGCCCGAGACGAAGTCCAGGCCTTGCTGCCCCTGTGAAAGCGCATCGTCATCGACAAAGGTCGAGTTGCTTACCACCACCAAACGCGACGAATTGGTTTGCACGCGCTCGTCATCGCTGCCGCCTTTTTCGATGGAAGCGGCAAAGTTCAGAGGCACGTCGTGGTCGCGTCCTGCCGTGAATTGAAGCACGGTTTCGTCGCTTGAATTATAATCCACTTCGCCCCAATAACCGCGCTCGGCTTGCGCCAAAGGCTGGCGTTGCAGATTGGGAACGGCGTCGTGCCCGGCCGGGGCGATATCCAGAGAAGAGGTGGCGCCGAGAAACGGCGCCTGGACTCCGGCCAGACGTTTCGTGATCGGACTTCCCGGAAGAAAACGACCGACGACGTCGCGGATACGCGCCACTTCCTGGATACCGGTTTTCACGTTCGCCATTAAGCGGTCGTCGTTCACCTTCACGCCCAGCGAAGCTAGAAAAGCATGCAGCTTTGGCGTCTTCGCCGTTGGATCGAGGAGGAGCAGAATGCGCCCCTGCTTCTCCCAAAACTCCTGCAACAATTTCATCTCGCGTTCGGAGAAATCGTATTGCGGCCCGGCGATCATGATCACTTTCATCTCGGCCGGGATGGCTGGCACTTCGAAGAGATTGAGCTCCTGAAGTTGGACGTTGTCGTTCTCCAGTAAGGTCCTTAAGACCGAAATCGGACTGTGCGCCCCAGCTTGAGGAGCCATTGAGGCCGAGATCGTCGGCGCGGCGTCGGCCAGTGTCGGCTCTTTATGCCCGGTGACGTAGCCGACTACGTTCTTCGTTCCTTCCACGACGTCGAGTAACGCGCCGGTGATGGCTTGTTCGCCTTTGAAGGCAGTGACCTTCGGCCCCTCCCCTAACATCTCATTTCCCGGGTCGATGTCCGCCATTTGCGACGCCTTCACGACTTTGTTGCGCCCTTCGTAATCCACAATCACAAGGCTCTCGTCGCTCACGACCTTATACTTATCGAAGACCTCTTTTGCGCGGGACAGGCGGCGTTCCGGGTCGATGAACTCGACATCAATTTTTCCCCTGGCCGCATACTGATATTCGGTCACGAGATTTTGGACGTCAGGAAAGATCGGGCTCTGGGCATCGAAGAACACGGTCATGCGCACCTTCCCTTTGATGCTATCAAGAAAGCGCTTCGATTTATCGGAGAGCGCGTATTTCTTGTTCCGCGAAAGGTCCCAGCGCTGGTAGTGCTCGAAGCCGAGGTAGTTCACCATCACGGCGAGCAGGAATAGCAGGACCACCTGCACCACCACATTCAAGCCGATGCGAATCCGGTGAATCTTTTTAGGCTTGGAGGTCGGATCAATCGCCACGTTTAGAGCCTCCATTTCCGTGTTTGAAAGACGAGATTCGTCAAGCACAGGACTACTACGGTCATGCTGAGATAGAGGACGATCGGCCGGGTGTCGATTTCACCCCGTGAGAGCGTGCCCATTTGCTCGATCGCGGAGAAATAGCCGAGGAGCTGCCGCGTGGCCGAGCTGATATCGAGGAGGATGTAGGAAACCAAACCAAGGAAAAAGAGGAGCGTGATGATCGAGAAGGAAATGATCGCCGCGACGATTTGGTTCTTGGTCAGGACCGAAGCGAGACAGCCGATGGAAATGTAGAACATGCCGAGCAAGAGCAGCATGAGGTAACTGCCGAGGTAGGCGCCGCTGGAACTTGCGGCCGGCTGTTTGGTCACGAACTGGAAAATCGCGAAGTAAAAAAGCGTGGGAATCCAGAGAACGATGTAGAAGAAAAGTGCCCCGAAAAATTTGGAGAGCACCACCTGCCAGTCGCGCACCGGCGCCGTCATCAAGGGCTCAATTGTGCCCAGCTTAAACTCCTCGGAGAAGAGCCGCATCGTGATCAGGGGAAAGACGAGGACGAAAGCGAACCAGAAAAAGACAGAATTAAAAAAGGCTTCCTGCACAGAATAGCCGACCGGCTTCCCGTTCATGAAAGAGAGCTGGAGATAGAGGTCAGCCCCGCTCAGAAGCAGGAAAAAAACCATGACAATGTAAGCGATCGGGGAGCAAAAATAGCTCCGAACTTCGCGTTTCAGGAGAGTGTAGAATTTACGCATGGAAGGTCTGTGTCATTCCGCGTGCGTCAGTTCAACGAAGACATCCTCGAGCGTCGCCTTGCGCTGCGAGAGTTCGCGGACGGCCCAATGCCGCTCTGTTGCCAGACGAAACACTTCTTCGCGCACATCCGCGCCGGATTCGATCCGCAAGGTGAAAGTCCGCCAATCTCCCTCCGTCACCGTGGTCACGTCGCGGACTCCGGCGATCTGCTGCAATTGCTCCGCACCGTTGTCCGCGCCGACTTTCGCTTCCAAAATGACGCCGCTCGCAGTTCGAATTTCGCCTAACAAGTTCTCTGGCGTATCGCAGGCCTCGATCCGACCTTTGTTAATAATGATGACGCGGCTGCAGGTCATCTCCACTTCGGGAAGAATATGGGTGGAAAGCAGAATGGTATGCTGTTTCCCGAGATTCTTGATTAGGTCTCGGACCTGGCGGATTTGATTCGGGTCGAGCCCGCTGGTCGGTTCGTCGAGAATGAGTAGGTCCGGTTCGTGCACGAGCGCATCCGCGAGGCCGACGCGCTGTCGGTAACCTTTCGAGAGAGCGCCGATTAATTTCTTCTCTACCTCCTTCAGCCCGCAAAGCTCCTTTACGTCGCCGACGCGTTCATTGATCCGACGATGCGGCACTCCTTTCAGCGCGGCTCGGTAATCGAGGTACTCCGTCACCCGCATGTCGGTATAGAGCGGCACATTTTCCGGCATGTAGCCGAGATGAGCGCGCGCCTGGAGCGATTGCTCGAAAATATCGTACCCGGCGATCGAGGCGCGACCAGAAGTGGGCGGCATGAAGCTGGAAAGAATCCGCATCGTCGTGCTCTTCCCGGCTCCGTTCGGTCCGAGAAAGCCCATGATCTCTCCCTTGCCGACCTCGAAGCTGAGGTCCTGCACGGCGGTGTGGCCGGCGTAGCGTTTGGTGAGGTTCTCGACTTTGATCATGCCAGCTATTTCTGTGAGACAACCGAAACGCGCTCGCGTTGCAGAGTTTTCTCTGCTCAGCGCGCGGTTAAGGTCACGCGCGCCACCCGTGGCGAGGTCGCCCCGCCGTTTCGCACGATCCCGACCGTGAAGTCCACAGTGGTGCCGGTGGGCGCGCGCGCCAGCAGTTTCTCGACCTGCGCCACCGAGCGCACGTCGTATTTGCCGACACGGTAGAGCACTAATCCGCGTTCGATTCCGACGCTCTCGGCTGGGCTGCCGGACTCGACCGCGCTGATAAGCACGCCTTTGCCGGAGACCAAACCAAGCGCGTCGGTGAGCGCAGGCGTCAGTTCCTGCAATTGCAGACCGAAGAGACGTTGCGCGGATGATTCGCCCTGCTCCTCATCCGGAGTGGGTTTCGCCGCCGGCGGGTTTTCGGCGATGCGCCTAAATTCTACGACGGTTTGGCGCACCGTTTCCCCTGCAATCGCAAACCCGAGGCCCTGTGCGGGAACCCCTTGGGGAGTGAACGCCATCTTGGCCGAACTCACGCCGACTAATCGCCCGGAAAGATCGATGAGCGGGCCGCCGCTGTTCCCGGGATTAATGGCGGCATCGGTCTGCAGTAGATTCTTGTATTCAAAATCGCCCACGGTGATATCGCGCTTCAATCCGCTCAAAACTCCGCGGCTGATCGAACCGCTGTAACCAAGCGCGTTACCGACCACGATCACGGTCTGGCCCAGCAAATTCGGCGAGAGATTATTCAGATCGACGAAAGGCAACGGCTCCTTCGACTCGATTTTGATGAGGGCGAGATCCTTCTTTTCGTCGCCGGTGATATAGCGCGCGTTCAGAGTTTTGCCGTCGCTTAAGGTGACCTCGATCTTGAGGTCGGCAGCGCGCTCCACCACATGCTGGTTGGTGATGATGTAGCCGGCTGGATCCACGATGAAACCGGAGCCGAGGCTCTGCAGCGTCTGCTGAATTTCGCGCGGACGGGAGCGGTAATTGCCGAAATATTGCGCCGCAAAATCCTCAAAGGGATCGCGCACCCGGCGCCGGACCACGCGTTCGGTGTTGATGTTAACGACTGCGGGCAGGACTTTCGCGACTGCGAGGACACCTGGCTCCGAGGCCGGTTCCACCTGCGCGCGTGTCGGTAACGTGCCGAGAAGGAGAAGGAAAAGCGCGCCCGTCCAGCGCGCACCCGTTTGCCATTTCTTCACTCGGCCAGCCATCTGCGGAAGTAACGAGGATGGCCTCGCACTGTCAACTTGCCCTGCTGTCCCGAGGATTGCAGATTGCAGGCCACATGCGCCCGTCGTTCGCGACTCATCTCAACCTCGATTTACTCGAGGAAAATTACCGCCGTTGGCAGGACAATCCCGAGGCCGTCGACTCCGGTTGGTCCGCTTTTTTCGAAGGCTTCGAGCTGGGGAATCTGGAGAAGCGGAACGGAGCCGCGGCGTCGGCGACGAATCGTGTGGCCGCGCCGGAAAACCCGCTACAAACCCGGATCGATGGCTTGGTTTACGCCTATCGCACGCTTGGTCACACCGTCGCGCAATTGGATCCGATGGCGGATAAGCGCCCGGAAAATCCGCTTCTCACGCTCCGCGAATTGGGCTTCAGCGAAAAGGATCTCGGCCTGCAGGTTTCCTCGAAATTCTTCTTCGATAACGCGCGCATGACTCTGCGCGAGATGATCGCGAAACTGCAGAGCATTTACGCAGAGTCGATTGGGGCCGAGTTCCAGCACATCCAGAACACGCGCATCCGGAACTGGGTGCGCCATCGCCTGGAGTCGCGGCCGGCGAAGCATAGCGCTTCGCGAGCGCTACAGATCGCGCTTTTGCGCGCCTTGATCGAGGCAGAGCTTTTCGAGACTTTTCTGCATACCCGCTACGTCGGGCAGAAGCGCTTTTCGTTACAGGGCGCGGAATCGCTCATAGTGATTCTCGATACCATCCTGCGGAAATGTCCGGGAAGCGGAGTGGAGGAAATTTGCATGGGAATGGCGCATCGCGGCCGGCTTAATGTGCTCGCGAATTTCCTGAAAAAATCCTTTCGGGTGATCTTTACCGAGTTCACCGAAAACTACGTGCCCAACCTTGTCGGCGGCGATGGCGATGTGAAATACCATCTCGGCTATCGCACCGTGCGAAAATTAGCCGACGGCGCGGAAGTGGAAATTCGCCTGGCGGCCAACCCGAGCCATCTCGAGGCGGTCGATCC
>JBDUAE010000373.1:0-2519 GCA_040004805.1 Chthoniobacterales bacterium
TCCGCCACCGCATATAGCTCCACCCGATTACAAGTCGAGAGCACCAGCGCCTCTCGAAATCCCGTCGCCGCGAGTAGGCCAGCCTCCAGTTCGCTCCCGCGCGCATAGCGTTCCCGCGTCTCCACATTCGCGGTGTGATGACTTAGACCAACGCAAAAAAGATGGATCCCGCTCAAACTGACGCTCCTCGTTGCGCTACAAAAGTGATCCCCCACAACACCGAAACCGCCGCCGTAAATGCCAGCACGCAAAGCCCCGCCACCTGTCGCGGAGCCAAGCGGAAAAGCTTTCGCCCTTGTAAAATCGCTCCGTAAAAAAGCCACACTGCCAGCGCGCACACCATCTTCACCCGTGGCAGCGGTTCCCCGGTGAAAAAGCCACTCACCAGCCCTGCCGTATAAAGTCCGAAACCCAACCAGAGCAGCCGCACCAGCGCTTCATACAAATCAGTCAATGGCGGCAAGTGATGGAAAACCGAATGCAATTCCCGGCGCTTCAATTGCCGCTCCTGCAAAAGGTACATCAGCCCGGCGATACAGGCCAAAGCGAATGCTCCGTAGGCCACGATCGACATCGATGCGTGGAACTCCAGCCACGGGTTCACTGCCATCCGCACTGGCCTCGGCCGATCAATCGGCGCCAGCAAAGCACCCGTCTGAATTAGCCACACCAGCGGTGCCGTAAACGCCCCCATGAGCGACAGCCGGTAAGTTGGCCCCACCACCAAGTAGATGAGCGCCACCGACCACGCCATGAAGATGAACACCTCGAACATGTTCGTCAGCGGACACCGACCCACCGCATGACCGCGCACAGCGAGGAAAAGCGTCTGCAAGACGAACCCCGCTACGATCGCGAGGAAATTCGATCGCCCCGGCCGAAAAGAACGCGTCCGCAAAAGGAGAACTGTCCGCACCACCGCGAGAAAAAAGCAAAACGTCGAAGCAATCAGGAGCAGGCGATCCATGCGAGGTTGCCATTGTAAAAGCCCGCCACCTCCTTGGCAAACCTCGTCCGGTGGCACAGACCGTAGATTTGCGCGACATTTCCCGTGCGCGCGGCAACATTTTCTCTTCCGGATGATCTACCTCGATTACAACGCCACCACGCCGCTTTGTCCGGCGGCGCGCACCGCGATGCAGCCGTATCTCGGTGAACATTTCGGCAATGCTTCCAGCGTCCACGCCGCCGGCCGGGAAGCGCGCGCGGCGATCGACGATGCGCGCGACGGATTAGCCGCGTTTCTGCGCGCGAAGCCGCATGAGTTGATCTTCACCGCGAGCGGGACCGAGGCGAACAATCTCGCCGTCCTCGGACTCGCTCGCAGCCAGCGGGAACGCGGTCGTCACATTATTTGCAGCAGCGTAGAGCATCACGCCGTTCTGCATGCGTGCGAGCATCTGCAAAAACGGGAAGGATTCGAGGTAACATTCCTGCCCGTGGACGCGGCTGGAATGGTGGATCCGGATGAACTGGCCGCCGCCATCCGGTCAGAGACGACACTGGTTTCAATCATGTCGGCTAATAATGAAACCGGCGGCGTCCAACCGCTCGCCGAAATCGCCCGCGTCTGTCGCGACCGCGGCGTCGCTTTCCACAGCGACATGGTGCAGTCTTTTGGAAAACAGCCGACCGATCTCAGCCTGACGGACGCGGCCAGCTTCGCGGCGCACAAATTTTACGGACCGAAAGGCGCCGGCTTGCTTTATCTCCGCGCTGGCTTGCCAATCGAATCCATCCAATACGGCGGCGCGCACGAAAATCAGCGACGACCCGGAACCGAAAACGTCGCGGCGATCGCGGGCATGGCCGCAGCGGCGGAATGGGCCACGCGCGAAGAATCGGCGGAGCAGGCGCGGCAAGGCGAGCTGCGCGACCGCTTGTGGAAAATAATCTCGCGCGCTTTTCCACTGGCCCAGCAGAATGGCGCAACAGCTCCGCGATTGGCGAACACACTCAACGTCAGCTTTCCCGGCACGAGTTCGGAGACGCTCCTGATGGCGCTCGATCTCGAAGGCATCTGCGCCTCCAGCGGCTCAGCGTGCATGGTCGGATCGGTGACCGCGTCCCACGTTCTGCTCGCGATGGGCGCCAGCGCGGATATTGCCGGCTCGGCGATTCGCTTCTCCATCGGAAAACAGACGACAGCGGAGGAAATTGGCGAAGCCGGCGCGGTTGTCGGCCGAGTGATGAATCGACTTTGCGCCCGGCGCGACGCTTATGCAGCTGTTTGAGCAGCTGGATTTTTTTGCCGGCAAACTCGCCGGAATGGGAAAAATTGTCGGAGGCGCCGTCAGGGGCGCACGCCTGCCAACCGTCACGCCGAAGCCGTTTCCGCAAATCGCGCCGCAGCCGGGACGCGATCGTGAACTGGAAGCCTCGGCTAACGAGATGCTGCGCATCGTCGGCGCTGGCGCGCTCACCCCGCCTCTCCGTGTAGTGTGGAATCGGCGGATGCGCACCGCCGCCGGTCGCGCGGACAGTCGGCGCAATCTCATTTCTCTTAATCCGCTCCTGCG
>JBDUAE010000374.1:0-2518 GCA_040004805.1 Chthoniobacterales bacterium
GAACAGCTCGATCGTGGTCTAACGACAATCGAGAAAACCTACGGCGACGCGGTCAAGCGTGGGATCATGAGTGAGGAAAAGGCGAAGGAAGGTCGTGCAAGGATTGTCGCTTCGACCGCGCCGGGGGAGATGCGCGATGTAGCCATCGTGATCGAAGCGGCCTCCGAGAAGATGGCGATCAAGAAACAGATCTTCGCCGATCTGGCGGAAAAGACGCCGGAAGGAGCCATCCTCGCGACCAACACTTCGGCGCTCTCCATCACGGCGCTCGGTCAAATCGCCGGCCAACCGAAGCGCGTGATCGGTTTGCATTTTTTCAATCCGGTTAGTCGGATGAAACTGGTGGAAGTGGTGGTCGGGAAAGAGACGGCGCCAGAAACGGTGGAGCGCGCGCTCGCCTTTACCCGGCAGATCGCAAAGCTCCCGGTCGTCGTCCAGGACAGCCCAGGCTTTCTGGTCAACCGCGTCCTCTTCCCTTATCTGCTCGACGCGGCGGAGCTCTTCGAGAAAGGCGTGAGTGCAAAAGAGATCGACGATGCGTTACTGCATTGGGGTATGCCGATGGGGCCGTTACGGTTGATTGATGAAATCGGCATCGATATTACGGTAGATATAGCCGACACGCTGGAGAAGCCGTACGGCCGCCGCGATCGGGCGCCAGAGATTTTGCGTAAGATGCAGGAAGCAAAAATGCTGGGCCGGAAAGCGGGCGTTGGATTCTACAAATACGAAGGCAAACAGCAGACCGACAACGAGGCGTTGGAAGATTGGCGACAATCGAACGGGGAGAATTTTGCGGCGGAGGATTTCGCCGATCGCCTGGTTTTCTTGATGGTGAATGAGGCTGCGCGCTGCCTGGAGGAAAAGGTCGTGGCTTCGCCGGCCGACGCGGATTTTGGCATGATGATGGGGACTGGCTTCCCGGGCACGAGGGGTGGGCCGTTGCGTTACGCGGATTACGTCGGATTAAAAAAGCTGGTGACGGAGATGGACGGACTGCATTCCCGCGCGGGCGACAAATTTGTAGCCTGCGATCTCCTGCGGAAACACGCGCAAGATGGGACCCGGTTCTATGCGGCTGATTAACAAATTATGAAATCCTCGCTCGAAGCTCCCGAAAAACAGGTTCGCGCTGAAACAGGCGCGAAAGAAGCCTCAGTTATCGACACTTCGAAGATGTCGGCCGGGAAAGCGGCTGCGCTCGAGATGGCGGAAAGTTCACGCGACCCGCTGGACGAACGCGGGAGCTTTGCGAGCAATTTGTTCGTCGGAAAGTTTGCCTTCGATCGCATATTCCCGTGGCCGGAGCAGAGCGCGGAAGATCGCGCGGCGGGCGAGCCATTTCTGGCGGAGCTGAAGGAATATCTGCATGCCAACGTCAACGCGGATGAGATCGATCGCAGCGGCGAGATTCCGCAGAAGAACATCGACGATCTTTTCGCGATGGGTGCATTTGCGATCAAGATTCCGAAGCAATACGGAGGGCTGGGTTTGTCGCAGGTCAATTACGGACGCGCGGCGATGTTGCTTGGAAGTTGGGACGCGAATCTGACCGCGCTCGTTTCTGCCCATCAATCTATCGGTGTGCCGCAACCGCTGTTGATCTTCGGAACCGACGAACAGAAAGCGAAATATCTTCCGCGGGTGGCGCGCCATGAAATCTCCGCCTTTGCGTTGACGGAAATGAACGCGGGCTCCGATCCGGCAAACATGAGTTTGCGAGCCGACCTGACCGAGGACGGTTCCGCCTACATCATGAATGGCGAGAAGCTTTGGTGCACGAATGGCTTGAAAGCCGGCGTGCTGGTGGTGATGGCGAAGACGGCGCCGAAGATCGTGAACGGCAAAGAGCGCAAGCAGATCACGGCCTTTATCGTGGATGTAAATACGCCCGGGCTGGCGATGCCGTATCGCTGCCGCTTCATGGGTCTGCGCGCGCTCTACAACGGCGTCGTTACTTTCAAAGATGTGCGCGTTCCAAAAGAGAACGTGATCGCGGGCGAGGGGAAGGGTTTGAAGGTCGCCCTAACAACTCTCAACACCGGTCGGCTGACGATTCCGGCGGCGTGTGTCGGTTTGTGCAAACGCTTGCTCGAAATCTCGCGGAAATGGGCGAGCGAGCGCGTGCAATGGGGTTGCCCGATCGGCCAGCACTACGCGATCGCGGGGAAAATCGCGGAGATGGCAGGAAACACGTTCGCGATGGAAGCGATCACGTTTTTGACCTCGGCGATGGTCGACAAGAAAGCGGGCGATCTCCGGATCGAGACCGCGATGTGCAAGATGTGGTCGACAGAGATGACATGGAAAATAGCCGACGACGCGATGCAAGTGCGCGGTGGCCGCGGCTACGAAACCGAGCAATCGCTCCGCGAACGCGGGGACGAGCCGACGGCGGTGGAGCGTTTTCTGCGCGATTGCAGGATCAACACCATCTTCGAAGGCTCAAGCGAAATCATGAGACTTTTCATTGCGCGGGAAGCGCTCGATCCGCATCTCAAGGTTGGGGGCGCTATTT
>JBDUAE010000375.1:0-2510 GCA_040004805.1 Chthoniobacterales bacterium
AACGGCGACCGCATCGTGACCAACTACACGAACGAATCCCGCGCCCCGATCGATCCCGCGCAATTTCAGTTCACGCCGCCGGCCGGCACCAATATCACGACCCCGCTCGGGCGCTGATCTTCGCCCCAAGCGAGACTCGACACCGCGCGAGAATCTTTTTACACTCGCGTCGTCACCACCGGCGCGGGTGCGCACGGGGAGAAATTAAATCGCAGCTAACAGAAGGAATCAAAATGGACGATACCGACGCACAGAAAAAGGAAGTCGATAAACCCGAGGAAGAACCGTTGGAAGATCTCACGCCCGAGAAAGACGCCATCGGTGGCGCAGGGTTTAACCCCGACGCGCAGAAAAAAGAAATCGGGGAAGCCTAGCGCTTCCTCCCGGGGCGGAGGCGCCGTTCCAACCGCCGCTTCCGCCTCCCCGTGCCGCGGGTTTTTGCCGCAAAACCAAAGCGATGGTATCCCCGGGAAACTATGATCCCCGCGAGAAAGTAGCCGCGATGGCCGTGCTCTGAGACTTCGCTAGAGGTTGTTACGAATTTTAGCCGTCAGCGCGGAATTCCCTTTGGCCAAAACGGAGCCACCCGCTTTAAGTTCGAGAAGCAACGTCGGCAGGGCAGCGTCATCCTGAGTCGCGCAGACGACGAAGGATCCCGCACTGGGTGCTGACACGCCCTTATTCCAGCGGTGGGATAAGGCAGCCGATGCGAAATCCTTCGGCGTCCTGCGCCGCCTCAGCATGACGCACGCTCAAAGTTCATCACGCCCTTTAGAGCGAACGCCCGCGCTGGCCATGGATAAAGCGGAGAAAAGACAATCCTAGCCGCGTGCTATTTGCGGTCGAGAATGATCGTAACCGGCGTCCCGCGATGGATGAGGAACTTCAGCTCAGCGATGTCATCCTTCAGCATCGCGATGCCTTGAGGCGGGTAATTCGGATCAGGCGCAACTTCACTCGAGGGTTTGTCTTCACCGTCCACTTCGATTTCTGATTCGCTCTCCTCGCTGTTTTCCGCGATCCCGTAGAGAACGTAACCCCGGCGACCAAGTGCAATGAGAGGAGTTCTTTCCTCGGAATCATTCTTACTTTTCCCGCCTACCGGTTCCCCTCCGTCCCAAAACGATTTCGCCGTCACGGTCGTCTCCACTTTCACCGATTTCGTCTTCGGCAAATCCACCGCCGCGATCGGGTATTGCGTGAAAAAGCCGTGGCTGTCATGCACGACCACGCGCTGGCGCGGGAGATCGATGGAGATCGTAAAATCAAGCTTCGGCACGAGCAATTTTTCGCCCGGGCGAATGACCGTAGATTCAAGACCGTTGACCTTAATAATGGCATCAGCACTCGACTTCAGTTTACGGGCGATGGACGAAAGCGCATCGCCCCGGACAACCGTGTATTCGGTTTTCCGCAGAGAGGTTTGCTGCCGAAAAAAGAGCCGGGTGTTAATCTCCCCGAGGAGATCGCGAAGCTCGCGCGTGACCGGAGCGCCTGGCGCCGTGACGAGCGTGTCGACTAAAATATCGCGGGCCTCGCTGAGTTTGCCGTGGTCGTTTAATTCTTGCGCCTCTTTGAGTTTCTTCACGCTCGGATCGACGTAAGCGACCCAGGGAACATTCGGCCGGGCTGGCGGCGCGAAAACGCGGCGCGCGAAATAGACCGTCCCTCCCACGATCGCCGAGGCGAGAAGGATGACGAAAAACGCTTGCCGCAGGTTCATGATATTTCACGATAGGCCATGATCGCAGGAGCGGCGATTCGCAATGGCCGCGGTCGCGCGAACGGATTCCCCCTTTCGCTCCGGGCAAGGTGTCGCTAGAAGCTTGGAGGGTGCGGATGAAATCGTCTTACGATGTCGTGATTTTAGGAGCCGGGCATAATGGCCTCGTCGCCGCGGCCTACTTAACGCGCGCCGGTCTCAGCGTCCTCGTGCTGGAAAAAAATGATTACATCGGAGGTGCCACGACCTCGCAGCAAGTCTTCCCGGATTACGACGCGCAGATCTCGCGCTATTCCTATCTGGTCAGTCTCTTTCCGGAAAAAATCATTCGCGATCTGGACCTAAAACTGGAACTGCGGCGCCGGACAACCGGTTCATTTACGCCCTATTCGAAAGCCGGAAGTCACGACGGCCTCCTCCTCAGCAACGTCGATGAGGAACAGAATCGGCGGTCCATTAGCGATCTCACCGGAAGCACGGTCGAGTACGAGCAGATGAAGCGTTTCTATCATCTCTCGCGTGTTTTCGCAGAACATACCTGGGATGGAATGTTGGAGCCGCTCCGTTCGAAAGCCGCCTTCCGGGAACGATTAGCGGATGACGACATCGCCCGTGAAGCTTGGCGCAGTCTTGCAGAAGAGCCGCTCGGTTGCGCGATCGAACGTTACCTTCAGGACGATCTCGTGCGCGGCTTGGTTTTTACCGACGCGAAAATTGGCGTCTTCACCCATCCGCATGATCCGACACTGCTGCAAAACCGCTGTTTTCTTTATCATCTCATCGGTAA
>JBDUAE010000376.1:0-2509 GCA_040004805.1 Chthoniobacterales bacterium
CACGGCGCGATGCTCTTCGGCGAGGATGAATTCTTCAGCTGCGGCGCGTATCCGCTGGAGGACATCCACGATCCGACCGGGGCGGGGGATACCTTCGCGGGCGGCATGGCCGGCTACCTCGCGACGACGAAAGGCGAGCTGGATTTCGCGGCCTTCCGCCGGGCGATGATTTACGGGAGCGTGCTCGCGAGTTTCAATGTGGAGGCGTTCAGCCTGGAGCGGTTGCGCACGCTGACGCGAAAAGAAATCGACGAGCGCTTCGCCGTCTTCCAGGCGATGAGCCAGTTCGGGTCCGAGCCGGCCTAACCGCCGCGGGCGGCGGTTAGGGGCGCGCGCTTCGGCGAACGAACTACGGCACGCTGGTGCCCACGTTTACTTTCACGATCGCGACGTCGCTGGAATTGATCGCGCCGGTGACGTTGACGTCTTCGCGGAAGTTCGCGCTCGAGACGGCCACGCCGACCTGTTGTTTCGTCTGCGCGACATCGGAGGAACTGACGGTCTTGTTCCCGCCGGTGTCGCCGGCGAGGACGTTTATGCTTACGACGGTGTCGGCTAAAACCTGCGCAGAACTGTCGGTGACGTTGTGGAGCGTGAGCGTGATTTTTTGCGCATTCGTCACGCCGGTGAGGTTCACCGTCATGCTGTTGCCGGCGAAGGTGGGCGTGCCGGCGGTACCCGCGCCGGCGCTCACGCTGGCGTTGCCGCTAACGACTGGATTCGAGAAGGTGACGACGACGGTGTGCGCGCCGCCGGAGCTGCGGCATTCCACGCCGGGCTCGCCCGTGAGCGGAAGTGCGATGTCGAATGTGCCGGCGGTGGCGTGCGTCTTGCGCGAAACGGCGGTCGTGATTTGCAGCGGCGAACCGGGAGTGAAGCGCGCGACGGAACGCCCGCCGGTGGAAATCCAGATCGTGCCGGGGCGATAGGGATCGACGACGACGGCGGAAGCATTCGCGAAACGCTGGCCGGGCCGCGTGATTTCATTCCACGTCGCCGCGTTATCGGCGGAAACGTAGATGTGATCGGTGACATCGCCGGACATCTGGCCGATGACGGCGATGCGGCCATTGTAGGCGTCGAGTTCCGTCACACTCGTTAGGCCACCCAGCAGGGTCCAGCTCGCGCCGGCATTGGCGCTGTATTCCAACCCGAAGCTGTGTCCCACCCACACGCGGCCGCTCACGGGCTCCACGCGCAGCCGCCCGAAGCTGCCGGCGGGCTGGGTGGCCGGTTTCGTCCAGGTGGCGCCGCGGTCGGTGCTTTTCCAGAAGCCGCTATTGCGCAGGAGCGCGTAGCGGATGCTGTTGTTGGTGGCATCGCGCTCGAGCGAGACGTTCCAGTAAAACTCCGCGCCGGGATCGTAGCCGACAGTGAAGCCAGTGGAACGCGTAAAGCTGGAGCCACCATTGGTGGTGCGATAAACGCCGCCTTCGGTACTCGTTAGGGCGCTGGCCGTGAAAACAAGAAAGTCGTCTGGGTTATCCGCGGAAGCGACATCCTCGATGATCTCGCGATTGTTCGCCGTGGGCAGGCCGGTGGCGGTAAGTTTGCTCCAGTTCACGCCGTTATCGGTGCTCTGGTAAATGCGCGCCTGATGGTTGGATTGCTCGCCGCCGGGCGCGATCACTTTCGTCGCGCTAACGAGTGGTCGATGCGTGAACATGACGTTGTCATCCGGATACGGGAAATGCGGCGCGATGTAGCCGCTGCTGACGCCGCTGTTCCCGGCATCGCTCACGGTGGCCGTGCCGAGATCGGCTAAGGGCAGCCAGACGCGGTTGGAATCGGTCGGATGAAAGCTGACGCGCCAGGCGTCCGTCTCGCCGATGCCGTTCACGATGTATTGCCAGGTGGCGCCGTTATCGGTGCTGCGGAAGGGCCCGTAACCGCCGCCGAGGAAGAGCCGGTTCGCATTTGTCGGATCCTGGATGAGACCGTTGCGCCCGCCGGTGACGGTGTTCGTGCCCGGCTCGATGAAGCCGGGGAGCGTGCCGGTTAACGTCATCGGCATGCGGGTGAAGGTGTTGCCATTATCCTGGCTGCGGCAGACGAACTCGAAGAGATCGGCGGCCCAGAGATCGCCATTCGCGAGGAGCTGGACCATCGCGAGATCGCTCCCGGGCGCGTAGGGGAGGGCGGCGACGTAGTTCGCGTAGAGATTGGTCGCGGTGCCGGCGGCGGTGAGGCGGTAGAGGACGTTGGCGCCGTTATTCGAGCCGGCGGCGAAGGCGGTGCCGTCGGCTTTCAGGACGACTTTGTAGATGATGCTGGCGACGATTTTCTGCGTCCAGGAGGCGCCGTGATTCGTGCTCACCCAGACGCCGCCATCGCCGCAAACCCAGATGGTGTCGGGCGCAGAAGGATGAATGGAAATGCCGGCGATGAGGACGTTCGGCGTATCGAAAACGGCGGGCGAAGTGTTAGTCCAATTCGCGCCCGCGTTGGTCGAGCGCCAAAGGCCTTCGCCGCGCGAGCCGGCCCAGATTTCGCTGTCGTTTCCGGGTTG
>JBDUAE010000377.1:0-2504 GCA_040004805.1 Chthoniobacterales bacterium
CGCACCGTAATTCCGCCCTGCAGTTTATCGGCATCGAAAACGTGCAGCGGTTGGCCGAGCTCCAGCATCACGAAATTGCCGACATCCACGATGTTGTTGATCGGCCGAATGCCGGCCGACTCTAGTCGGGCGCGCAGCCAATCCGGGCTCGGACGCACTTTAACATTTTCGATTCGTCGCGCGGAAAAGAAGGGACATTCGCGCGTGGCGGAAATTTTGACACTGTCGTTAGGCGTGGTGATTTCTGCGGCGATGTCGGGCCGGCGCGCGGCCTTTCCGGTGAGAGCGCCGATCTCGCGTGCGAGTCCGACGTAACTGAGCAGATCGCTGCGGTTCGGCGTGATCTCGACATCGAGGATCGTGTCCGGCGGAAAGAGCGATCCGATGGACGCACCGATTTTCGCGTCGGGTGAGAGAATGAGGAGGCCGTCGCTTTCTTCGGAAATTCCGAGCTCGACCGGACTGCAGAGCATGCCCTGCGATTCCACGCCGCGCAGTTTGCTCACCTTGATTTTGAGCCCGTTCGGCAGCGCGGCGCCCGGCAGTGCCACTGGAACTTTGTCGCCTATTTTGTAATTCTTCGCGCCGCAAACGATCTGGCGTTTGTGATCCGTGCCATCATCCACTTCGCAAACGCTGAGCCGATCCGCGTTGGGATGTTGGGCGGACGCGTTGATTTGCCCGACGACGACATGTTCCAGTGCCAGGCCGCGCTGTTCGATGCCTTCGATTTCGACTCCGGCGAAGGTGAGCAGGTCGGCGAGTTCATTCACACTTGTCGGCAATTCGACAAGCTCACGCAGCCAGTTAACGGAGAATTTCATCGCCCGCCCTCCGGTGCCGTCATCCTGAGTCGCGCAGACGATGAAGGATCTCGCAGTAATGCGAACGACATCCTTTTGCCGTGAGTGTAGCCAACATTGCGAGTGGGAGGTCCTTCGCCGTCTTCGCGGCTCAGGATGACACGAGAGACGCGGAAGACGCGGAGGACGTGCTCTTTGGCGGGATAAGAATGCGACGGCTTCATGCGAATTGCCTTAGGAAACGCAGGTCGTTTTGCGCAAAGAGACGGATGTCGGGAATATCGAAGAGGATCATCGCGAGCCGATCCATCCCCAGGCCGAAAGCGAAGCCGGAATATTTTTCCGGATCGTAGGCGTCATCGCCGCGGGCGCGATTTACTTCTTCATAGACGGCGGGATGCACCATGCCGCAGCCCGCCAGCTCGAGCCATTTCTCGCCGCTTTTCAGCGCTTTAGATTTCACATCCACCTCGAAACTCGGCTCGGTGAAGGGGAAAAAATGCGGGCGAAAACGGATCGCGGTATCCGCGCCTAACAACTCTTTCAGGAAAAATTCGAGGGTGCCTTTGAGGTCGGCCACACTCACGTTTTCGTCCACGTAGAGGCCTTCGATTTGGTGGAATTGCGCACTGTGTGTCGCGTCCACTTCATCGCGGCGATAGGCGGCGCCGGGCGCGATCACGCGGATGGGCGGCGGCGCGGATTGCATCGTCCGGATTTGCACCGTGGAAGTGTGGGTGCGCAGCAGGCGGCCGTCGGGTAAATAAAAGGTGTCCTGCTCGTTCCGGGCGGGGTGATCGGGCGCGGTGTTGAGCGCATCAAAGCAATACCATTCCGTCTCCACGTCCGGACCTTCCGCGACCGCGAATCCCATCCGACGAAAGATGGCGGTGGCGCGGTCGAGCATCTGGGTGAGGGGATGGAGGGCGCCGAGCTCGGAAGGCGTGCCGGGGAGGGAGATATCGATGTCGGCTAATTCTGCGGCTTCGGCCTGGCTGCGAAATTCCGCGGCGCGTTTTTCGATCGCGGCCGCCACGGCCGTGCGCGCTTCGTTAAGAAGCTTGCCCACGACGGGCTTCTCTTCTTTCGAGAGCGACTTCATTCGCTCGCTCCATTCCGAGATGCTGCCGCCTTTGCCGAGATAGACGATGCGCGTGCTTTCGAGCGCTCCTGAGTCGCCGGTATTGGCGATATCGGTCAGAGCCCCGTCGCGCAGTTGTTCGAGTGGATGCGGCATGTGAAGGCGAACGTTCGACGTCCTGCGCTTAACGTCCAATATTCACTTCGATGTTCCCGCGTCTCTCTGGGCAACTCGCGGGTGCGGGATGACAGATGACGCGGGACACGGCGACAGACCGCCTTGCTACAACGTTGGCGCGGCGACGGCGTCAGGCCGCTTTTTTCTTCGGCTTCTCTTTGGCTTTGTTCTCGAGTGCCGATTTTACTTGGCCCACGATGCTGGCGAATGCCTTCTCATCGGTGATGGCCATGTCGGAAAGAATCTTGCGATCGAGGCCGATGGCGGCGGCTTTGAGGCCTTCGACGAAGCGGCTGTAGGTCAAGCCTTGGGCGCGGACGGCAGCGTTCAGTCGCTGGATCCAGAGGTAACGGAAGGTGCGTTTGCGCGTTTTGCGATCCCGGTAGGCCCAGTATTGGCCCTTCATGGTCGCGTCTTTCGCGTAGCGGAAAAGTTTGGAACGA
>JBDUAE010000378.1:0-2504 GCA_040004805.1 Chthoniobacterales bacterium
TCGCCGGTGAATTGGAATTGCTCCATCATCTTCTGCGCGCGGCTATCTTTGCCTTCGAGCAACAGAGTCAGATAAATCTTGAACTTAATCAGTTGTGCAGCGCGATCCTTATCCGCGCCGGAGGTGGTGCTGAAGAGCGCCTCAAAGCGATCACGCGCGGTGCCGTATTCCTTTTTCTTAAACGGCACCTGCGCCAGATTATATTGCGCGTCGCGGAAATTCGGGTCGACCTGTTGCGCCTTGCGAAATTCCGCCTCCGCCTGATCAAACTCTTTCTGCTCGAGTAAAACTTCGCCGCGCAGATTGATTACCGGTGCCTGATTCGGATCCGCCGCGTCCGCTTCATCAATTAACTTCCGCGCCGCGGTGAGGTCGCGCTGCTGTAAGGCAACCTCCGCCTGATCGAATTTCGCCTTCGCAAAAGCTTTCGTCTGCGCCGCGCGCTCCGCCTGCGAGTTTAACTCGAGCGCTGCCCGCGTCTGGCCTGCCGGCTTCTCTAGCCAACCCACTTCGTAGAGCGACTCTGCGAAGAGCTTATTCAATTGCGGTGAGAAATTCTTCTCCGCAGCCGCCAGCGCGTCCTTCGCTTCCTTCTCGTTCTTCTTCTGCAATGCGATCGCCGCGTTCGCATACTGCACCGCCGGCGAGTCCGGGGTCAGTTCGAACTTTGCCAGCATCGCGCTCACCATGTCGTCCTTACCCTCCATCAGATAAGTGATGAGGATCTTGTATTGAATGAGCTGCGTCGCCTCGCCTTGCAGTTCCGAAGCCTTGCCGGCGAGCAATTCCTGAAAACGTTTCCGTCCCTCCGGCCACTTCTTTTCCAGGAACGGAATTTCCGCCAAATTAAAGCGCGCGTTCCAAAACTTCGGATCAGCCGTCAACGCCTTTTGCAGCGCTTTCTCGGCGTTCGCGTAATCCTTCTGCCGCATCAAAATCACCCCGCGCAGGTTCTGCGATTCTGCCAGGTCCGGTTGCCGCGCATCGATTGCGTCCAGATCCTTCAGGGCCTGCTCGTAATTGCTGTTATCAAATTCCTTGAAGGCCTTGTCATACATCGCCTCCAGTTCCGTCTTCGAGGGCGCGACTCCATTGGCCGCGAAGGAACTCAGAACCAACAGGGTGATTGCCGCAATTTTCCGAATCTTCATAGCTGTTGCCATCAAACCGAGCGACCGCACCGCTGACAAGTCCTTTCTAGGGAAAAACATATGAATCCCTCCCCAAAAGCAGGAAATAAGCCCCAAATCGCCTCACTTCGGCCCTTCCACGCCCGAGAAAATCAGGGCGTGCGCAGATTCCGATTCGCGATCAGGCGTAATCCTTCCAGCGTCAGTCCCGCATGCACCGCCATGATTTCCGGCAACTGCCGTGCGATCAGCTCCGCATACCCGCCAGTACCAACCACATGCACCTTTTGGCCTCGAAACGATTCCTCCCGGATGCGCGCCAAAATTTCTCGCACCAAACCTCGGTAGCCGTAGATCGCGCCGGACATCATCGCCGCCCGCGTCGTCCGCCCGATCGCAACCGCCGGTTCGCGCAGTTTTAGGCGCGGTAATAACGCCGTGCGATCGTACAAAAAACTCGTCATCGCCTCCAACCCGGGCGCGATCACACCGCCAACATAATCACCGTTGGTCGAGACCACGTCGAACGTCACCGCCGTTCCGAAATCCACCACGATTGCCGGTCGGCCGTAGAGATGCGCCACCGCCGCTGCGTTCGCGAGCCGATCTGCCCCGATCGTTTCCGGCGACGGATAATCGACCCCCACTCCGAGATCGCATTTCGCGTCGACAAACAACACCCGAACTCTTCCCGCCGCTCGCGCCAGTAACCGATCTTTCGCCGGCACCACCGACGAGACTACCACCGCATCAAGTGCCCGCTTTTGCAGAAAAGGTCGCAACCTTTTCAGCGTCAGTTCCCGCGTCGGTATCCGCGCGGGACGCGCCACCCGTCGATCGGTCGAGAAGGCGAGCTTCGTGTAGGAATTACTGACATCGATCAGCAAATAATGCGGTCGGCGTGAGGTCGCGGAAGCCATAAAAGGAAGAGACTATGCCGCGCCAAAGGAGCCATGCGCTAAACAATTCTCCAATCATCAAATGCAAAATGTCTTGGCACAGACATTCCTAACTCTCG
This sequence comes from Chthoniobacterales bacterium, assembly GCA_040004805.1. Taxonomy (GTDB): domain Bacteria; phylum Verrucomicrobiota; class Verrucomicrobiia; order Chthoniobacterales; family UBA10450; genus JACCTI01. The sequence continues at coordinate 2,149 of JBDUAE010000378.1, forward strand.
ATTAGGCCTCACTCTGCCCTGCCAGAGCTGAAGTCGTTAGACTCCAAGAAGCGCGGACGCCATCAGCCGTTCGTGTTCACCACCACCACCACGCGCCGATTCGGACGCTGGCGGGCAATTTCCATCTCGAGCTGCGCGGGATCGGCGGAGTTTATCGCACGCGGTTGCACCAGCAACTTAGCCGCGCCGTAGCCACGAGTTTGGACTTGGCTGGGATTGATCCCGAGCCCCTCCACCAAATAGCGCGCGACACTGTCCGCGCGGCGCTGGCTCAGCTCGCGATTGTAATCCGCCGTCCCAAACGTGTCGCTATATCCTTCAATGGTGAATTTCGCTTTCGGGTTGCGCTTGATCAG
>JBDUAE010000379.1:0-2502 GCA_040004805.1 Chthoniobacterales bacterium
CGCGGTTTGGTCGGCAAAATTTCCTGCGCCCGCGGGCGGCGGCCACTGCCGGCCCCACGGATAAATTCCTTTCACCCGCCCATCCCGTTCCTCCGGAGTCGCGCCTCCCTCGTCGCTCAACCCCGCCGCGTGACTCCACTCTTGATCGGTCGGCAACCGGTAAACTTCGTTTTCACTGATCAAATTTTGCCGGCGTTCTTCCCGCGTCAGCCATTCGCAAAAATCGCTCGCGTCCTGCCAATTCACTTTCACCACGGGATCGTTTTCGGTTTGCGCGAAGTCGGGCGGAGCAAAACCTCGGCCCGTCGCCTGGCAAAACGCGTCCCAATCTTTCACCCTCGTTTCCCAGACACAGACATGGAATTCTGCCACCGGCACGAAACGCATGCCTAATGAGTTCTCGAAGGCGCCGGCCCGCGCCGCGGTCGGCTGTTTTTCCAACCGCGCATCCAGGAAAGTCTGCTCTTTCGAGCGCACCGCGCCGTGCAGCTTCACGGTTTGGAATCCGGCCAGCCGCAGTTCGTAGTCGACCTCACCTGGCTTGATCTCTTCCAGGAGCAGCGGCGTCACTCCCAGCTCTTTGCCCTCCCGCACCACCGTCGCGCCCGCCGGCGCGCTGATCACCTTCACGCTGCCCTTGGAAAATTCGAAAGCCGCATTCGTCGTCTGCTGTTTTTCAATTCCCACCTCGCGCTCGTCCATCGGCCAATCCTGATAGTGCGCGTCCACTCGGTGCCGGCCCACGGGCAAATCCAGCGCCAGCGGCGCACGGCCACGCGGCTTCTCGTCCACCGAAATCTCCGCGCCCGCCGGCTCGCTCGTGATCGCAAGCTGACCCGTCGCAAACTCAAAAACTTTGGTCGCAGTCTCGCCGCGTTTTATTTCAATCCGGTCCCGCACTTCCCACTCACCCCGCCGCGCGACCACGTCATAGGCACCAGTCGGTAGTTCCAAAGTCGCGGGCGTTTTCCCGTGAATTGGCGACTCTTCTCCGTGCGAAAGGTCGAAATCGACGTCGGTAGGCTGCGCCGTCATCCGCACGGAGCCGGTACTGCGGTGAAGCTTGAACACTGGCGAGGCCAGAGTTTGGCCGCTCTTTAAATCAACCCGCGTTTCAATCGGATCGAAGTCCGGCAACATCACGCGCAGCACATATTTTCCCGCATCCACGCCGTCGAATTGCGCGGGCGTTCGCTTCATCCGATCGCCCAGCAGCGCCATCGCGCCGGGTGGCTCCGTTGTGATCTTCGCGCTAGCGAACGCGAGCGGCTGGTCTGTCGTGGTCCTGTTCCAGCGTCCGTGCAGAACGAGCAGAACGCCGACTACGACGGCCAGCAACGCGAGAAGGCCGACGAGCAAAGGCCCGCGACCCCTTTTCGCTGGTCTCCCAACCGCGAGACGCATGAGATCATCCCTCATCGCGTCCGCCGATCGATACCGCTTGTTAGGCTGCGCCGCGCACGCTTTCAGCAGCACGGTGTTAAGTTCCAGGAGCTGGAGTTTGTCCGGCCGCGACTCGAGATCGGTCCCCACCTCCGGAAAATCGAGGCGATCCTTCCCCATGCTGATCTCGTAGAGCAGCTTCCCCACGCTGTAGATATCGGCTTGCGGCGTGCCCGGCCCTTCCGGCGGAACGTAGCCTTCCGTGCCGACAAACGATTGCTGCCCGCTCGTCGCCACCAAGCCGATGTCGGCTAACTTCGGCGCTCCATCGACGAAGATGATGTTCGACGGTTTGATGTCGCGATGCGTCAGCCCATTCCGATGCAACGCTTCCAGCGCTTCGGTAATCAAAAGTCCGAGCCGCACGCATTCCTCCACCGGCAAGGCGGCGCGATTTGCCATGCGCAACGTCTTCGGCGCATAACAAGTCAGGTCAATCCTGGCGCCGGACGTTTCGTCGTCGGCTAATTCCATCACGTAATAAAAAAAGCCGGCAGCGTCGTTTCGCCCCACGTGCAGGATGTCGACGAAACCTGCGTGCGCGCGCGAGATCGGCTCGAAGGCCGACATCCCGGAAAACTCGCGGTTGAAAGCGCGCTCGCTCTCAAAAGTCTGGCGATGCACAATCTTTACCGCGCGCAGTGCGCCGGTGAGTCCCCGCGCCAGCCAAATTTCGCCGTAAGCACCGCGCCCGATGACGCGAAGCAATTCGTAATCCGGAATGATTGGGACCCGGGCGGCGGCGGGTTCCCGAGGTGCGTTGTCCATTTAGGAAGGAACCGCTTCCGCCGCCGCGATTTCTTTTTTCAAGAGCGCGGCCAATCGATGTTTCACCAAGTAAACTTGCGCCACGTTTACTCTTAATTCCGTTGCCACTTTTTGCGCAGACCACTGCTTGAAAACGTAGCAATCGAAAATCTGATACTGGCGCGGGTCGACCTGGCGCTTCACCCGCGCGACCGCTGCCTTCAGGATATTTTTGCGCCACTCTTCGTCCCACACCGCCTCGAGCTCAGGGCCGGCCGGGTCGGCGATCCGCTCGATTGTAGCCGTCCGCGC
>JBDUAE010000380.1:0-2502 GCA_040004805.1 Chthoniobacterales bacterium
TTCAGGCGCCGGATCGTCGCCATCTGCACCCGCAGCCGCGCCTCGTCCAGACCGTGCGCTTGGATCGAGCTCCGGCTGTGATCGGCGATGCCGAGATATTGCAGGCCGAGTTCGCGCGCCGCGTTCGCCATTTCCTCCAGCGAATTGCGCCCGTCACTCGCGCTGGTGTGACAATGAAACGTCCCGCGCAAATTCTCTTTCTCGATCAAGCGCGGCAATCGCCCCGCCGCCGCGGCCGCGAATTCGCCCGCGTTCTCGCGCAACTCCGGCGGGATGTAATCGAGCCCGAGCGCGCGATACACATCCGCCTCCTCGCGAATCTCCGGGATCGCGCCCGCCTCTTTCCGTTTCCGCTTCGCCGCCGGATCCACCGGCGCCGGCCCCAGCCGGTATTCGTTCAACGTCCACCCCTGCTGCAAGGCGCGGCTTCGCACCTCCACGTTATGCTCCTTGCTCCCGGTAAAATAATTGAGCGCAAACGGATACTCCGCCGCACTCACCACCCGCAGATCGCATTGAATCCCCGAACGCAAACGCACACTCGTTTTCGTCTCGCCCTGCACCAGCACCGACTCCACCAGCGGATGCGAGACAAACGCCCGCGACACCGCCGCCGGGTCTTTCGTCGCCACGATGAAATCCAGATCGCGCACGATCTCCTTCCGCCGCCGATAACTCCCCGCGATGCAAACCTGCGACGCCTCCGCCAGCGCGCTCAGATCGTCGCGCAACGTCTCCGCCTCCGCCGCGATCGAGCCGAGCGTGAACTTCCCCGCATGCTTCGCCCGGTCCGCGATGGAACGCGCCAGCTTCTCCTGCGTCGTCTTGCCGAAGCCGGGTAACTCCGCCACCCGCCCATCCGCGCACGCCGCCTCCAGCTCCACGATCGAGCTCACCCCCAGTTGCTCATGCAGCGCCTTGATCTTCTTCGCGCCCAGCCCCGGGATGGAAAACAGCTCCAGAATATTCGGCGGAAACTGCGCGCGCAGTTCCTCGAACACTTCCGACACCTCCGTCTCCGCGAGGCTCTTGATCACACCCGCGATCGCCTTGCCGATGCCGGGAATTTCCCCCAGCACCTGCTCATTCCCCAGCTCCGCCGGGTTTCCGCCCCAGGTATCGAGCGAACGCGCGCCATTGGTGTAAGCGCGAATCTTGAACGGATTCTCGCTCTTCAACTCCAGCAAGGTCGCGATCTGCTCCAGGGTATCGACAATGGCGGCCTTCTCCACGTGGAAACCGTTACCAGACGATCGCGCCCGCGTCGATTCCCCGCGAAGCGGGTGCCCGTCCCGCGTTAGCGCGACCGATCCGGGGGGCGGCGCGTGTTAGCCGACTATTGCGTTGGAAGTGCATCGTAATCTGCCAAATTTCACGCTCCACTCATTTTCCACACCTCCGCCTGTCCATCTCACTGCGTAAACCTATGGAGAATCCGAGAGATCCAGCGCCGGCCCCACGCACGGTGCCGTGGGGCGAAGTCGCACTTTTCTTCGTCGTTGCGACCGCTGTCTCGGCTCCCTTCCGGCTGGGCTGGGTCGATTGGCGAGAGCAGATCGCCCTTCCCTACGGGCTATCCATTTTCTTCCGTGTCTGCCGAGGAATGGGCCCGGCCGTCGGCTACCTGGTGATGTATCATGTTGTGAAATCAAAGGTTCCACGGCCGTTCACCTTTTTTGGCAATAGTGCCGCCGCTAGCGTGGCGGCAGCCTCCGTCATCCCGGCCGGGCTCGCCCTAGGCGGCTTGGCGAACGAAATCTCCCCGCACTACGCCGGCTTCCTCACCGGAATATCTCTCACCTTGTATGCACTCGGCGAAGAATACGGCTGGCGAGGTTATCTCCAGCAGGCCCTTGAGCCTCTCCGTCTTCCTCTGCGGATCTTCGTCATCGCCACTCTCTGGTATCTCTGGCATCTTAATTTTCTGATTCCCGGGATTTCGATCCCCGCTCATCTCATCCATTATGGCGGCCTGCTGTTAGGTTCGTGGGGACTGCTCAAAATCTCCAAGGTCACAGGCGCCATTCTTTTTGCCGCTGCGGTTCATCTTAGCTTTAACCTTTTCTTCGACGTCAACGCCTCTATGGGCGTGAAGTTGTCCGTCCTCGCCGCCTGTGGGCTCATCTGGACGGCGCTCATCTTAAGCAGCCGAATGCCGAGATCCCAGGATTGACCCCGGATCGGTCCTTCTGTCCTTCAGTTCAGCGATCTTCCGCACCGACTAGAACGTCGGCAGCTCCACCAACGCGCCCAGCGAGTTGGTTACGGCCGGAGCGGCGAGACAGGGTAAGGCGTATTTTGAACGTCGCGCAGCTTTGCGCCTGGGGTGGCCTCGGTTGCCACGTTCCTGGCGGTGTTATAGAAATCGTTGCCCTGCAGCCGCGTCCGCTGGTTGTTCGCGCCCAGGAATATTCCCACGGGTGTTTCGTTGATCGCGCAGCGCTTTACCTCGTTATCATTCCCAGCTAGAACGATCGCGGCCTCGTCGCTGTTATTGATCGT
>JBDUAE010000077.1:0-8352 GCA_040004805.1 Chthoniobacterales bacterium
CGGAGCGCTGGCTGACGAGGCGCAGGTAGGATTCGTGGACCAGCGCGGTCGGCTGGAGCGTGTGATTGGAGCGCTCCTTGCGGAGATACGAGGCGGCGATCTCGCGCAACTCGTGGTAGAGCGCGGGCAGCGCCGCATTCAACCGCGCGGTGTCGGCGTCGGCCGGCAACGTGTTGTTGATGCACGCAGTCAGAGCAGCGTCATCCACCTCATCGGCGATCGTTCCGCCCAGGTTCCTCTCCGTCATCCTCATCCCAGCTTATTTCACGCGAAACGCGTGGGCTATGAATATTTCCGAAAATTGCGTGGCCCCCTTTGGCCAATTTTCTGGCGAGAAGGGTTAAGGGCAGATTTTGCCTGCAACATGCCGATCCAAATATGAAAATCAAAATCCTCTTCCCGTCGCTTCTGCTCGGTCTGTCCGCTGCACTTTCTGCGGTCGCACAAACGCCGACCTGCGTGCCTGCCCCGAACGGTCTGGTCTCGCAATATTCCGCCGAGAATAATGCGCAAGACTCCGTTGGCGATAATCACGGAACGCTAAGGAACGGCACCAGCTTCGCCGCGGGCGAAGTGGGGCAAGCGTTCAACCTTGGAGAGAATAACTACGTCAGCATCCCCGATGCCGCGTCGTTACACGCAAGCTCGCTGACCGTCGAAGGCTGGATCAGCCTTGACGTACTCAACCCGGGGCACTCGCAGAGTATCTTTAATAAGGCAGTCGGAAGTTGTGGGGTACGACTCGATCGCGTTTGCCTATTATCAGAACGGTCTATTTGCGGGCACGACGGACGCAAACCAAGCGTACGCTGTCGTTGCCTATCCGTGGCAGCCTGCGCTCGGGACATGGCACCACGTCGCATATACCTTCGACGGCACCAGCCACGCTCTTTATTTAGATGGCATCCAGGTGGCAATGGGTGCGAATACGCACGTGCCTGCTTATGACGAGCATCCGGCCTTGATCGGCGCTGATTACTACACCGACGTGAATAGCAGCATCGTCGATTTCTTTGTTGGGAAGATCGACGAATTCTCGTTCTACAGTCGTGCGCTAAGCGCGAACGAAATCCAGTCAATCTTCAACGCAGGAAGTTTGGGCAAATGCACCGCAGCCCCGCTGACACTTCCGCTCACGACAGGAGCGGGAAATAAACTCGATCTCGGCGCGTTTGCCGGCGGCGATGGGTTGGCGCTCACATTCAGTGGCAGCGGTGACCTCATCGATAATCGCCTGACCGCCAAACCTGATGGCTCCCTCGCGATTCCGGCGAGTGGACCCTACAGTTTTGCAAATCAAGCGGCGCCCTATTCGAATCTAAGTGGAGGTGACGGCATTAACCATTTCGCCGGCGGCGGTCAGAACTTTGATACCACTGGAGCGGGTTACGGTTTTGCCGGAAAGCTCACGACGAATACGACTGATCCTGCGGCGATCCGCTCCGGCGCGGTGGTCGGAACCTTCTCCAGCACACCTGCGCGCGCTGATTGGTTCCTTATCGGAAACGGAAAGACGGTGCAGGTTCCCGCCGGCGGCGCGCATCTCTACGTCGCCGTGAATGACTCGTTCTCGGGAGATAACCACGGCGCTTACGTCGGGACGGTGACAGCCGGGGCCACAATTCCTCCTGTGCCTCCGGTCCACGGCGGGCTTTCGCCGACCGTCTTCACGGTCAACGAAAGCGATTCCGTTTTGTCGCCCCCGCCCGTCGATTCGATTCTGCGCTTTCGCGCGGCGCAGACCGGGGCCCCTGCGGACCTTTCAGTGCAGGTGCAGAGTTCCACGGATTACAACCCCGCAAATCCCGCAGCCGCGACTTGGACCTTTTTGCCAGACAGTCTGTCTGGCAAAATGACCTACGCGCCGCAGGTCACCGGCTATATCCTGGCGACGACGAATTATCCGACGGTGAACGGAGTCTATTTCCGCGCCGTCTCTTCCGCACCGGCCTATCCGACGACCGGTTCCAACGTTGTTGGGCCTTTCAATCTGCAAAGCAGCGCGCTGCACCTGGCTGCTCCTGTCCTGCTTGTGAGTACGAACGGGGGACATAGCTCGCTCCGATTCGGAGTCAAAGAAACGACCATCCCGGCCGGCATCTCGGTCCGGATCCAAACCTCGCAGACACCAGTCAATCAAGGGAGTTGGACGGACGCGCCCATCGGCGTCGGTTCTTCCGCAGGTTTGATGACCCAGGATTCGGCGGCTCCGAATCAATTCTATCTTGGAACGGATAATTACCCGGCGAGTCGCGGCGTTTACTTCCGTGCCGTCGCGGGCGCAGTGGCCTCGGGGTATGTGTCGAGCACTTCGGTAGTATATGGGCCGTTCGAGATCGTCTACGATCCACCGGCGACGGTCCACATTCAGATCAACGGGGTCGAGAGCCAACGCAACGGGATCGACGACGGAATTCTCATTCCAGCCACAGGGAGTTTAGACTTGGGGGCGACCGCGACGAGTGGTCGCTTCCTCAAATACGGGATCACTCTCCTCTATGACGGCATCAAGTTGATAACGAGCGGGGAAGGCGCGAGCAGCGTCCAGTTGGCAAATTACCGGACCAACATTCCCGGAGACCACGTCATTGAGGCCTACGCCATCGACGATCTCGGTGTGACAGGAGCGGCAGCGCCAATCCATGTGCGGATTCTGCCGAACGCCCCGGGTAAAATCTTCCAAATGACGAATTCGGGTAACTGGGACGTGCCGGCGAACTGGGTGGATATCCAGGGCAATCCAGGCATCCCCGGGCCGAACGATTTTGCTATCATCAGCACCTTCAGTCCCATTCTCACAAATAGGGATGTGACGGTGAAAGCGATGAGCTTGAACGGCGGAACCCTCAAGTCGAGCGATCCGGTCGCGAACGTCGTGCACACCCTCACCGTGACCGGTTTCGGCACGCTCGCAGCCGGTAACATTACGAGCAATCTGCTCATCCCATCGGGCGCCACTTGCCTCCTGCTTAACGACAGTGATATCGGCTTGAGCGGATTATTGGATAATCGGGGAAGACTGCGCTTTCACGGCAAAGGAGGCATCGGTGGGGTTCGCTCCGGCGCGGATGGCAACAGCCCCGAGCTTCTCACAGAGGTCTTAGGCGTTTTGAAAAGTGCGGGTCAGGCATTCATCAGCTGGGCTTCAGGAGGACGATCCGGTTCGGGCGCGCAGCCAGCCCCGGCGCCGGCTGCTCCCGCACGAGAGGTGAGGCGGATTGCAGCCGCTCGGATTGAAATCCCGTTGGCCTCACTCAAGACCGAGCCAGCTCCGGTGGTCGCGCAGATTCTGAGTCATGATAGTGGCGGAATCGTGAGCCACGACGGCGGGGGTATTGTAAGCCATGATGGTGGCGGATTAGTTGCAGCGGGCGCGGGAAATGTCCTCGCAGGGGCAACCTCCGCCCTTGTTGCACCAGGCGCGGACGCGAGTCTCATCAGCCAGGATGGCGCAGGCCTGGCGGTCGAAGGAAGTAACCTGATCGCGGCCGGCGCTGGCAACCTACTCGGGCAAGACGGCGCCGGGTTGATCGCCGCCGGTGCTGGTAACCTAGTCGCACCGGGAGCCGGCAACGCGCCTGCGCCACGACAGGGCAAGCCGGACGAAGCGACCGTCACAAGCGGCATCTTCTTGAGCGGCGGTGAGCTGGATCTCAGCCGCCTGACGATCGAGGGCGACGTAACAATGGACGGTGGCGTGCTCACTGGCACGGGTATCATCCTGGGGAACCTCACAAACAACAGCGGCTTCCTTGCTCCCGGGGCTCTCGAAGTCACCGGCGCGTTTAGCCAGGGACCGAACGGAACCCTCGTTGTCGCAGACGGTGGGGTTACACCTGATCAATACAACCAGCTCCAGATCGGCGGCGCAGCCAATTTGAACGGCAATCTGATCTTGCGCACGGCCAACGGGTACGCGCCGGATATGGCCGACACGTTTAATCCCCTCGGTTACGCTTCCGTCACCGGAGACTTCGCCGCCATCAGCGCTAATAGCCAGGCGGTGCTGACACCATCCGGCGTCCTGACCAGCCTCACGCCGGTCGCAACGAACCCGCTGATTCTCATGAATGCCGTCTCACGCAAGACGCATGGCACTGCGGGGACATTCGATATTCCCTTGCCCCTCACCGGCGCGCTACCCGGGGTGGAATGCCGCAGCAGCGCTGGCGGATACACCCTCGTCTTTACCTTCAGCAATAATCTGGTCAGCGGAACGGCGGTCGTCAGCGCGGGCACCGGAGTGGTGCAAAGCGCTCCCGTTCGCTCTGGTAATACAATGACGGTTCAGCTGAGCGGGATCACCGACGTGCAAGAGATCGGCGTGAATCTGCAGCAGGTGATCGACGAATTCGGGCAAATTCTGCCCGATACGACGGTAAACATGCGCGTCCTCGTCGGCGATACGAACGGCAACGGGGCCGTGAGCTCGAGCGACATCAGCCAGATCAAAACCCAAAGCGGAGCCGCAGTGAGCGCAGCAAACTTTCGCCTGGATGTAAACGCGAACGGCGCGATTTCCTCCAGCGATACCGCTCTGGTCAAAAGCAACTCTGGGCACACCCTGCCGTAATTTGTTCATCACTCAGCTGGGTGGCAGCGACCGTCCGGCTGACAGGCGACTTTACTGGCGCGAGAGTGCCCGCGCGTGAGCGGCGAGTTCCACCATAACGTCTATGTGATTCTGCTCGATCCGCGGGCGGCAAAACATCCGTCGGTCCTGCGGGCGAACCCGAAACGCGACGCCGCGAAGGCGTGTGTTTATGTGGGCATGAGCGGGCTGCCGCCGGAACATCGATTCGAAAATCACAAGCACGGCTACAAGGCGGCTTGGGTGGTGGAGAAATACGGGGTGCGGTTGCTGCCGGAACTGTTTGAGCACCTGAACCCGATGCCCTACGAGGCTGCGTTGCAGATGGAGATGGACCTGGCGGAGGATCTGCGCCGCGAAGGATACACCGTCACCGGTGGTCACTGACCGGTGCTCTCACCCTGACCGGGGGTGCAGCGTAAAGGGCAAAAAAAGTCCCGGCGGCTTGGGCCCGCCGGGACATTGATTGACGTCCCGCAGATTTACTTCTGCGGAGCTTTTTGGTTCGACGCCGCTGGGGGCAGAGATGTGCCGGATTTTGATTTAATCAGGCTCACGTCTGAGCTGTTGAGGGCACCATTTGCGGTCACGTCGTTGCGGAAGTTATCCCCCGTCAACGGCTGGCCGGAGAGCGCTTTCGTTTCGCTGACGTCCGATGAGTTAACCGCACGATTCGCGGTGGTGTCCCCGATGAGAAGACTCAAGGGCACGGCGATGTCGGAAGGCGCTCCGCCAGTGGTGGCTCCGTTTAGAGTCACGGTGGTGATCTGCGCATTCGGAACTCCGGTGAGGTTCACGGTGACGATATTCGCATTGGTCGAAGTCGTCGTGACGCTGCCCGCACTGGCCGTGGCCGAGGCGAAGGTGACAGGCGAAGCGAAAATCATGACGACCTGGTAATCGCCGGCTGTCCCGGTGCTGCGGCATTCAATGCCTCCATCTGCGTCGGGAGGCGATAGTTTGATATCAAACGGCCCGGCGGCCCCATGAACCTTACGCGAGACCGCGCTAACCAATTGAGCCGCAGGGGCGCAGGAGTTATTGCCGGCGATGGAGTAGGTGCTGTTATCGGTGATGTCGGAGGCGTTATTCTGCGAACGCTGCGAGCGCACGGTGCTGTTCGGATCCGAGATGTAATCGGGGCGATTGAAGTAGGTGCGGACGTTGATCGCGGCGAGATCGGTGCCGGCGACATACTTGGTGGGGCCACCGTCGATCGTGCGGAATTTACTGTTCGCGATCGTGATCCGGATGATGCCGGTGCTCGGATCGTAGGTGCCGGAATCCGGGACGCCGTACTTCGTGGGAGCATTAGCCGATGGATCCGGCAACGGGGGCGGCGAGGTGTTAATCGGGATGCCGAACTTGCCGTATTCGAAGGTCGGTGTGCCGGCCGCATCGGTGACCATGGCCACGTAGAGGCGGTCGTATTTGTTGTCGTTAGGATCGGTGGGCTGTGTCCCCTGGCGATTCCAGATGATCATCCACTGGCTGCTGGCCGGGGCGGCTCCCGCGGTAGACGGCGCGACTTGCAGGGTGAAGACGAGCTGGTCCGGGCTGGCGTTGACGAACGGCTCGGCGAGGAACAACTGCTTAATGTTGACCCGCGGATCGGCCGGCGTGTTCTGCGCGCTGTCTTTGTCGGAGCCGTCCGGGTTCAGATCGCTGATGACGAGGACACCGGGAAGTGAGCAGGCATTGACCACCGCGCCCGCGACGGGGGCGAATTCCTTGCAATAGGGGCCTTCATTGATCCCGTTGATCGCGGTGACGCGATACTTTTGTCCGGCGACGAAATTGGCGTCGGTAAAGGTCGGGACATTCGTCGTCGCCAGAAGGGTAAAGGTGGTCCCGGTGCCTTTAAAGACGTGATAGCCGGTGATAGGCGAAGCGCCATCGTCCGGGACGCTCCAGGTGAGGCGGACGGTCGAACCGTTCAGTGTTCCGGTAACGGAAGGTGCGCCGGGCAGGGTCGGCTCGATCGGGTCGAAGGCAGCGAACATGCGCTTGCCGCCGGATTGACGAGTGATGCTTGCCTTGGCCGTGAAGGAGTTATTGCCGCCATTCACGCATCCGCCGATGCAGCCATCCTCCCAGCCGACGACGACGCGGCCTTCTTTGTCGACCGTGATGTCAAAGAAATCGAGCAGGTTCCGGCAGGTGCCGCTGCCGCAAATTCCACCCCGCTGGACGGGATCGCCCGGCGTCGCGTTGACCGTGGTCCAATGCGCACCGCCATCGTAGGTGGTGGAAATGTAGAGATACCAAACACCTGGAAAATCAGGCTGGGCATAGTTGCTGCCTGCGGTAGTCGTGCCGTAGAAGGCAAACGCGGCGCGATTCGGATCGCCTGCCGCCACTTCGGCGAAGACCATGTTGTTGATCCCGCCCTCTGGCGCACCGGTCACTGCGGCGGAGTTAACCCCGACATCTAGCGGCGTTGACCAGGTGACACCTTTGTTGTGCGTCACCGCAACGCGGGCATGCCCATCGGCCGACTGCATGCCCATGTAAACAGTGCCATCTGTGGCAATGCCGATGGAAGGATCGCGATCGCTCTTAGTGTCGGATCCCGGAATCCCGCGAACGCTCCACGTGACACCGTTGTCCTCGGAGACAATGGCCGCTTGAAAGCCATCGACGTGTCCGATGGGATCAGTTCCACCGCAGGCGTTATTGGGAACATAAACTGTCCCGTCTGGCGCGACTTTGATATGACCATGCAGGCCGCCGCAATCCGCGGTGGTGTACATCGGAACTGCCGGAAGGAAGGTGATACCGCCATCGTCGCTGCGGGAAGTGCGCGCATCGGAGACACTTTGGGATGAGTAGTAAACTGCACGCTTCGGCCCGGTCGCAGGATACGTTGCGGTCGGTGGAACCGGAGCGTGGTAGGGACCCGCGCCGACGGTCTGATGGTCGACTCCAGCCGGCGCACCGGCACCCTGGCTAGGCATAAATGTATCGCCATCGTTGTCGCTCACGTCGGTCGTGCTACCGGCCTGCGCTTCTTCTTGCGAGACAAAGGTGCGGCCGGGGCCCACTTGACCGGGATAACCGTGGTCGGTGAATAAAATCGGGTCGCCCAGAGCTCGTGGTGTCGCCGCGAGCGTGAGCGGCTTCTTTTCCCAGAAAGCGATCGCGGGCGACGAGCAATCGTCAAAGGTAATCCGCAGCATTTCTGTGAGGAAGCCGCCATAGTAGGTCTCGGTACCGCCATTCGGCAGCACTGCGTTGAGGCTATTCGAGAATGTCTGCCCGGAGCCGGCCCGGACCACATTTTCGCTGAGCCAGTTCACCCCCACAGACGGTTCACCGGCATCTTCCCCAAAGCCCGGAGGGGCCACGAAATTCTGGAAGCGCGCGGTGCCGGGCGGAACTGGAGTCGGCGTGGGGGTGGAGCCGGGCGAAGGCGTCGGAGTGGGAAGCGGCGCGCCGGAGACGGCCGTCGCAGTCCCGGTATATTGGTCCGGCGGCGCAGCCAGGAAGTAGACTACGTTGACGGTGAAGACGCCCGTGCCGATTCCGGGTTGGTTCGGGTCGAGATCGACTACTTCAGGGCCAGGGCCGCTGGTAGCCGCGGAGCCGACGAGAGGTCCGGCGGTGGTATTTCCTTTGTGCACGAAGACGTCATAATCTGTCTGGCCACTGGTGTTGGGCCATGAGATGACGATGTGCGCCTTCTTTCCCGCCCAGTCCGCAGGAATGCCCGTGAGGGTGAGTTGAAAACTGTCGCAATTCGGACCTACGCAGGTGCTTTC
>JBDUAE010000381.1:0-2499 GCA_040004805.1 Chthoniobacterales bacterium
TTATCAACTGTGACCGCGCGTCATCCTGAGGCGGCGGAGCGCGCCGAAGGATCTCTCGCTGGCGGCCTAGTCCCACCGCCGGCATATACGCGTCTCAGCATCCAGTGCGAGATCCTTCGTCGTCTGCGCGACTCAGGATGACGCCGCCCAGTCGACTTTGCTTTCCAAGTTTGCCTCAGTCTTGGTCAAAGGGAACTCTGCGCTGACGGCTAAAGTTCATGACACCCTCTAGACACCGATGTCTTCGTTCCAGAGTTCCGGCCGGTCGCGGATGAAATTGCGCATCAGTTGAATGCAGGCGGCGTTCTGCCGCACCTCCAGCCGCACCCCGCTCGCTCGCATTGTTTCCTCGCCGCCGAGGAAGGTCTCGTTCTCACCGATCACGACGTGCGGAATGCGGTAGAGAATGATCGCACCACTGCACATCGGGCAAGGCGAGAGAGTGGAGTAAATCGTGCAGCGTTGGTAAACCGAGGAGCGCTGGCGACCGGCGTTTTCCAGGCAATTCATCTCCGCGTGATGAATAACACTGCCTTTTTGCACGCGCTGGTTATGTCCGCGACCGATGATTTCTCCGTCGCAAACCAGTACCGAACCGATCGGGATGCCGCCTTCGCTCAAACCAAGCCGCGCTTCTGCAATCGCCGCCTGCAAGAAGGGATCGACGTCGCTCATGCGCCACTCTAATCCCACTCTGCGGCCGAGAGAAAAGCTTTTACGGTAATCGGATGTCGGCTAATTCGAGCCGCGATTTGAGTCCCTCCGCGAAGCTGGCACTATCTCGCATGGCGGGGCCACGCGTCTCGCATCGACCCAACGCATGAAAACACTCGGCATCATCGGCGGCATTGGCCCGGAATCTACGATCGAGTATTACCGCCGCATCATGGCGGCGTGCCGCGCGCGAAGTCCGCAGGTCCCGGCGCCTTCTATTCTCATTAACAGCATCGATAACGCGAAGGTGCTTAACCTCGTGGCTGAGGGCGAGCTGCGCGCTCTCGTCGGCTATCTTTGGGCGGAATTGCAGCGACTCGATCGCGCCGGCGCCGGGTTCGCGCTCATCGCCGCCAATACTCCGCATGTGGTCTTCGATGATTTGGTGCAAGTCTCGTCCTTGCCGCTGTTAGATATCGTGACGGCGGTGCGCGCCGCGGCTCAGGCCCGAGGCCTCCGCCGATTGGCCCTGATCGGCACGCGCTTCACGATGCAGGGCTCTTTTTATCCGAAAAAATTTGCGACCGCGGGGATTGAACTCGTGCTCCCGAACGAGGCGGAACAAGCCTACATCCACGAGAAATATCTCGGCGAGTTGCTCCGGGGCGTCACTCTTGACGAGACGCGCCAGGGTTTGGTCGCGATCTTCGAGGCGATGCGTCAGCGTTCCGGGATCGACGGCGTTATTCTCGGTGGCACCGAGTTATCGCTCATCCTGCGCGAGCCGACTGCGGCCGGGCTTCCTCTGCTCGATACCACGGAGATTCATGTCGCCGCCGCGGTCGAGCAGCTGTTGGCTCAATGAACGTTTTGGCAGTTCTGCAATCGACGACCGCTTACTTTAAAAAGCGGGCGATTGAGAGTCCGCGCCTCAATGCGGAGCACTTGCTCGCGCACGCTTTGGGGCGAAAACGGATCGAGCTTTATCTGGATTTCGACCGGTTGCTGGAGGAAGCGGAATTGGCGCCGCTGCGGGAATTAGTGCGACGGCGCGGCCTGGGCGAACCGCTCCAGCATTTGCTGGGAACGGTGGAGTTTTGCGGAAAGGAATTTCTTTGCGACAAACGGGCGTTGATCCCGCGGCCGGAAACCGAGGAGCTGGTGGAGCTCCTGATTTCGCAAAGTGAATCGCGGAAACTAGGGAAAATTCTCGACGTCGGCACTGGGAGCGGAGTGATTGCGCTCAGTCTCGCGGCGGCGCTGCCCGAAGCGGAAGTAAATGCGATCGATATTTCGGCGGATGCACTCGCGCTCGCGCGCGAAAATGCCAGTCGCCTCGCCCTTGGCGACCGTGTCCAGTTCGAGCAAAGCGATTTCGTGAGCTTCGCCGGCCGCGGATATGATCTAGTTGTCGCCAATCTTCCGTACGTGCCGACGAAGGAACGCGGCTCCCTCGAGCGCGAGGTTCTGCACGATCCCGCGATGGCGCTTTTCGGCGGCGAAGTCGGCGACGAAATTATCCGACAACTGATCGCGCTCGCGCCCACTTTCCTCGCGCCCGGCGGGCAATTGGCGCTGGAAGTTGGCATCGGCCAGGGCGATGCCTTGTCGGCTGCGCTCGCGGACGGAAATTATCGCGACGTTTCTCAGCGACATGACTCGGCAGGTGTGACACGATTCCTCCTCGCTCGGCATGGATAAGATTCTCGTACACGGCGGTCACCCGCTTTCCGGTTCGATCAAGGTTAGCGGTTCGAAAAATTCCGCTCTCCCGATCCTGGCCGCAACTCTGCTCACGAAAGAGCCGTGTGTTTTGCGTCGCGTGCCGGATTTAAGCGACACGAA
>JBDUAE010000382.1:0-2492 GCA_040004805.1 Chthoniobacterales bacterium
TCCCGATGATGACCGGCACCGGACAGTTTGGACCCATTGAAATGGGCGGGATGTTCACCATCCTGAAAGTCCGCGGCGGAATCACTACTTACGACGATCCGGGTTGGTATGAAAATCCGCCTGGCACCGTGGCCGGTCCTGTTAACTCCCAAGGGTCCTGACAAATGCACCCTTCCTCCTTCTCGCCCGTCTATCCTAGCCCTTAGAAGAAGTGAACCCAAGTGAAAGCGCGGTCCTAATCTTGCTCGCCGGCGCCGCGATGATTGTGGCCGCTGCCCCAGCATCGGCTCACGATACCTGGCTCTTGCCCGATCGTTTTAGGATCGCGCCAGCCTCGAGCGTCACCTCAGACCTAACGAGTGGTGTTAAATTCCCAGAGCTCGAGGCCGGCCCCAAACGTGAGCGGGTGCAGGCGGCGCGAGTGCGTTGCGGCGGACAAACGCTCGAGATCAGCGAGCTTACCGAAGCGCCCCATTCATTAAAGCTCAAGACACCGCTGCTGACGAAGGAAGGTGTTGCCGTCTTCTGGGTTGTCCTGCCTTCGAAGGCGATCGAGTTGAAACCGGAGGAGGTGAAAGAGTACCTCGAGGAGATCGACCCACCAGCCGCGGTGCGCCAGCAGTGGGCGGAGATGAACCCGCAGCGTTGGCGCGAGCTTTACACGAAACACGAGAAGACCTTCGTCCGCGTCGGGAAGCCCGCGAGTGATGATCAGTCGTGGAGCGAGCCGGTGGGGAGCGCGCTTGAGATCATCCCCGAGAAAGATCCGACCGCGTTACAAGTCGGCGATGAATTCCCAATTCGCGTCCTGAAGAATGGTCAGCCGTACCCCGACTTCGCGCTCAATGCCCTCGCTGCAGGCGAAGCGAAGGGCGAAAGCCGCCGCACCGATGCCGAGGGGCGGATCACCTTTCGCCTCTCAAAGGCAGGCGCCTGGCTCCTGCGCGGAACTGACCTGCGCCAGTCCGCGCGCGAGGATGCCGATTGGGAAAGCGATTTCGTTACCCTCACCCTTGAGGTGCGGTCAAAATAATTCGAGTCAGTTACCCCAGCGATACCACTGGGATTGTGGCGCATGCAGCTCCTGCTCGAGGTGGTGCAATTCCTCATGCATGTGCGCGATCTCGCCGTGCAGGCGGCGCCGGTCGTAATATTGCTCGCCGCGCTGGAAGCGATACGTCAGTTGACGCGCCTCGGCGCGCAGGTGCTGGTATTCGCCCGACATATGACGATCGCCTCCATAACGTCGCAGGCTGGCGCCGACATGCTCCAGCATCCCGTTGAGATGATCCACCTCACTTTGTAATCGCTCCAAGCCGCCGCCGCCGCGTCGGTGCCGGAACGTCCCGCGATCATCATCAACGCGACGTTCGCCAGGCTCATAGATGCGCTCGTCGTTCTGGTTTTCGTCTTGTTCATGCGCGGACGCGGTCCTGGCCAGACCAGTCAGACTGAGCGCGGCGCTTATCGTGATCATTGCGATTGTTTTCATAGATGTTCCGATTCAAAAAATTCGACGGGACTGCGAGCCCATTCATTCAAGCGATGACTCATTTCCTCAGAGCAATCATCGCCTACCCACGCGACTTCGGCTGATCACATTCCCTCCCGCCTCCTCTTCCCGTCAATCCATTCGCCCACGAGGGAGGCGACAAGGGCCGCGGGTTGGGATGGTAAAGGATAGATCGCAATTTCCGCCATCATTGACGCATACCCCTACAGGGTATATGATGAGTGATGGCGGAAGTTAACGGAACCAAGTTGAGAGGCCGCATTAAACGGATCGCGGGCCAGGTTGCAGGAGTTCAGCGGATGATAGAAGAGCAGCGCTATTGCGTCGACATCCTGAATCAAATCTCAGCGGTTCGTTCCGCGCTCGACGCTCTCGGCGTCGAGCTGCTGACGAACCATCTGGAGTCGTGCGTCATCGGCCACGGTTCCGGTAAAGAACATGCGAAGGCGAAACCAATGAAAACAAAAGAGCTCCTCGCTGAACTGCAAACTGCACTCGGGAGGTTTCTACGATGAGCGAGATTGATTCCACAGTGCGCGACCCGATTTGCGGTATGACGGTTAATCCCAAGACCGCAGCTGCGGTCGTGGAACGACCGGACGGGAAATTCTATTTCTGCTCCCAACATTGCCGGGACAAGTTCGTTGCTCAAGCCAAGAGCACCGACGAATCAACCCACGAGCATTCGTGCTGCCACGGGGGCGAACCTTCGCCTAACGAAACGACGAAAGCCGCTACCGCAACCAAACCGGCGAAGAAGTATTTCTGTCCGATGTGCGATGGCGTGGAAAGCGACCGCCCAGGAAGTTGCCCGAAATGCGGGATGGCGCTGGAGCGCAACCCGTTGTTCCGCGAGCCTGCGAAGACCATCTACACCTGCCCGATGCATCCGCAGATCGAGCAGGATCATCCCGGCAACTGCCCCATCTGTGGCATGACGCTCGAGCCCAAAGGCGTGGCCGCCGGTGACGAAGAGGAC
>JBDUAE010000078.1:0-8319 GCA_040004805.1 Chthoniobacterales bacterium
CCGAAACCACACCTCGCGAACGTCTGCTCGCACCCCACTCATGTTAACCGACATCCGTTACGGCCTGCGCCAACTCCTCAAGCATCCCGGTTTTACCATCATCGCGATCCTGACGCTTGCGCTCGGGATCGGCGCGAATACGGCTATCTTCAGCGTGGTCAACGCAGTGCTCTTAAAACCGCTCCCGTATCCGCTCTCGGATCAACTTGTCGCGATCGGTTCCGATCAAAAAAAGTCCGGCGCTACTGACGGCAAATTGATGTCGCTCTCCTATCCGGACTTCTTCGATTTTCGCGAACAGAACCGCACTTTCAGCGCGATGGCGTGCTATACCGATCGGACGGCGTCGCTTCAAAATTCCAGTGGAGCGACCAGCGTCCAAGGGATCAAGACCAGCGCCGACCTCATGAACGTCCTGGGCGTTTTGCCGAGCCGCGGGCGCACTTTCGTCCGGGCCGATGAAGAAGCGGGCGGCGGGCCCGGCGGTTTCAAAATCGTTCTCACGGACGATTTCTGGCGGAAAAATTTCGGCGCCAGCTCTGACGTAATCGGGCAGACCATCGAACTCGACCGGCGGCTATTTACCGTCATCGGAGTGATGCCGGCCGGGTTCCAATTTCCCATCCAAAACGAGCCCGTCTCCTTCTTTGTGACCATCGCCGAAGACGCGGCCAACCCCGATGGCTCTAAGGCGGTCACGCAGGAGCGCGGGAGTCACTCGCTCCGGGCCATCGGCCGGCTAAAACCAAATGTGAGCGTGATGCAGGCGCAAGAGGACCTTTCGGTGATCGCAGCCGAGCTCGAGAAGAAATATCCCGATACCAACACCAATTTCGGTGTCGCCGTGCAATCGTTCCGTGAAGGGATGATCGGCGACGTCCGGACCGCGCTTTACGTCCTCTTTGGCGCGGTCATTTGCGTGCTCTTGATCGCGAACGCCAACGTCGCGAATCTCCTCCTCGCGCGCGCTTCGGTGCGCGGGAAAGAGATTGCACTCCGTGCTGCGATGGGCGCCACCCGCGCGCGCATCATCCGGCAGTTACTCACGGAGAGTCTGATTCTCTCCGCGCTCGGCGGCGCTCTCGGAATCCTCTTTGCCGTCTGGGGCACGGCCGCCCTGGTAAAATTCGTCCCGGAGAATATCCCACGCATTAGCGACTTGCGGCTCGACGGCGTAGTCCTGGCCTTCACCCTCTTCATCTCACTCGCCACGGGCATCATTTTCGGACTGGTCCCGGCCTGGCAGGCCTCGCACGTTAATCTCAACGCCGCGCTCAAATCCGGTTCGCGGACGGGCAGCGGCGGCGAGAGCAAGGGACGCTTGCGGAACGGACTCATCGTGGCCGAAGTCGCGCTCGCGCTCGTGTTGCTAATTTGCGCCGGCTTGCTCCTGCAAAGTTTCGCGCGCCTCGGCCGGGTCTCACCCGGGATGCGGACCGATCATCTTCTGACCGCGCGAGTTTCGTTACCGGAAGTCGGATATCCGAAGAACGAAAATACCATTCAGTTTTTCGATCAATTTCTCCCGCGCGTCCGCGCCATTCCCGGAGTCGAATCCGCGAGTGTGATCATGCCGTTGCCGATGAGTGGTAGCAACATGATGACCACGTTTGACGACGCCGAACATCCTCTGCCGGAGGGGCAGCAGCCCGGCGCACCGGTCCGCATTATCGGCACCGACTACTTCAAGACTGCCGGGATTCCGATGCGCGGCGGCCGTGCCTTTGAAGAGCGCGACCAACTCAACTCCCCTCCAGTCATCATCGTGAACGAGCGTTTCGCGCAAAAATTCTTTCCCGGCCAGAACGTGATCGGAAAAAGAATCAAAGCCGGCTTCGCCGTTGATGAGACGGGCGAGAAGATGCGCGAGATCATCGGCGTCGTCGGCAATGTGAAACACGCTTCGCTCAAGCTCGAGGATTCGCCGGAAATGTATCTGCCGCGCACCCAGATTCCGTTCAATAGCATGTCGCTGATGGTTCGGACCTCGGTTTCTGATCCGGGCGCGATCACTTCTGCCGTCCGGCGGGAACTCGCCGCGGTTGACCCGAATCTTCCCCTAACGAGTATACGAGTCTTCGACGAATATATTTCACGCTCCCTGGCCCGTCCCCGTTTCAACGCCCTGCTCCTCGCCATTTTTGCCGCCACCGCCCTCATCCTGACCGCGATCGGAATCTACGGCGTGCTCGCGTACTCGGTCTCGCAACGCACGAACGAGATCGGCATCCGCATCGCGCTCGGGGCCGAGAAATCGAACATCTTTCGCCTCGTCGTCGGCCAGGCCATGATGCTGGTTGGGATCAGTCTCGCGCTTGGTTTGGTTGGCGCTTTCGCGGCTACGCGTTTGCTCAGTTCGATGCTCTTCGGCGTCACGGCGTGGGATCCATTAACCTTCCTCGGGATTGTCCTGCTGGTGGCGGGCGTGGCCTTTCTCGCGTCCTGGCTCCCGGCGCGGCGGGCGTCAAACGTCAATCCCATCGTTGCGCTTCGCGCCGAGTAAAATGCGACGCGAGCTACCAGCGCGAGTCTTCTGCGGGCATGCACCGGACGGTTCTCGAGGGCGTTGTGGGAGAATGGCGCGACCGAACGCTCCAAGTATGCCTTCCCTAAGGTTAACCGGGCATGTGCTTCCTGAATCATTATGCTAAACGACTTCCGCTTCGCCATCCGCCAACTCTGGAAGTCTCCCGGGTTCACCCTCGCCGCCGTCACCGTGCTCGCGCTCGGGATCGGGGTGAATACCGCCATCTTCACCCTCGTAAACCAGATGCTCTTCCAGCCGCCGGCCTATTCCCGGCCTAACGAGATCGTCCAGCTCTTCTCCCAGGACGCGAACAATCCGAAGAGTTTTCGATCTTTCTCTTACCCGATCTATCGCGATATCCGCGAACAGAACACGGTCTTCGCCGGCCTACTCGCGCACGACGACACGCTCGTGGGACTGGGGGAGAAGGGAAATATCCGTCGCGGCCTCGCGGACCTCGTGAGCTCCAACTTTTTCTCCGTCCTCGGCGTCAGGCCGATCCGGGGTCGGACGTTTTTACCCGACGAAGAAAAACCGGGGCGCAACCAACAGGTCGCGATCGTGAGCTACCGCTATTGGCAGCAAGAGAAGCGCGATCCGGCGCTGCTCGGGGGTGCACTCATCATCAATGGCCACGCCTTCACCGTCGTCGGGATTATGCCGGAAGGATTTTCCGGAACGTCGGGTCTGGTCTCGCCGTCCGTCTGGCTGCCGCTCGGCGTCTACGACGAAATCATGAGTGCACGGGGCGGCGGAGCGGAGAAGCCGCTGGCCGAGCGGGGGAGCGATCGGTTGTTGCTGGTCGGCCGGCTCAAATCCGGATTGACGGCCGCGACTGCGGCGCCCGCGCTCACGGGTCTCGCGACCAATCTCCGCGCCGCCTATCCGCTCGAACAAAAGGATCAGACGTTCATGACGGCGCCGCTCGACCGTTTCTCTACCAGTAGCGATCCGTCAGACGCTGGGCCGATCCCGCTCATCGGGGCGCTTCTCATGGCCATGGCGGGGGTGGTCTTGCTCGTCGCTTGTTTGAATCTGGCTAACATGCTCCTTGCTCGCGGGACGGCTCGGCGCAAAGAGATCGCGATCCGGCTCGCGCTCGGGGCGAGCCGCGGTCGCATCGTTAGACAACTACTCACCGAAGGCTTCGTCCTCGCGCTTCTCGGCGGCTTCGGCGGGTTACTTCTCGGGCTGTGGTCTTCCGATCTGCTCGTCGCCGCGCTCGGCCAAACCGTCTCGATCGACATCGTTTGGGTCGGCGGGCCAAACCTCCCGATCCTGGCCGCCACTCTGCTTTTCTGCGTCCTCGGCACTTTTGTTTTTTCGCTTGGGCCTGCGCTCAAGCTCTCGCGCGGGGCCGTCCTCGGAGACTTAAAACAACAAGCCGGCGAGGATGTCGTTAGGCGCCGCGGGCGCTTTCTGCCGCGCAATCCGCTGGTGGTTGCGCAGATCGCTTTCTCCCTAGCGCTGGTGACGGCCGCCGTGCTTTTCATCAGAGGCGCCAGCAAAGCGGGCGCGGTCGAATCGGGCTTGCACGCCGAGCACACTTTTCTCGTGGGAGTCGATGCGAGTCTCCGCGGTTTCGAGCCCAAGCGGGCCAGGGAACTTTATCGTACGCTCGGCGAGAAATTCGCGGCTCTGCCCGGCGTCGCGCACGCCAGCATCTCGGCGACGGTGCCTTTCGGCGATCGCTTTGTCATGCGTGCCGTGCAACGCGCCGGCGTGGTGCCGGACTCGAAGGCCGAACCGATCGGTCCATTTTGGAACAGCGTCGGCGCCGATTATTTCGCCTCGGCCGGTCTGCCGCTTTTGCGCGGTCGCCCTTTCACGGAAGCAGAGGCGACCGAGCCGGGCGGGCCGCCGGTCGCGATCATCGACGAAGTCCTTGCGCAGAAGCTCTGGCCTAACGAGAACGCGTTGGGCCAGCACCTCCAGTTTCCGATTCGCAATGACGCGCCGCCGGAAAAATTCGAACCCGGGAGCGGCCAGATTACTCGCGGCCAGCCGATCGAGATCGTCGGAATCGTTCCACCGATCAACAATCGCCTCTTCGATCGTCGACCTGCGGGGACGATTTTCCTGCCCTTTGCGCGCGGCTTCCAGAGCGACGTTTTCTTTTTCGTGCGCTTCACCGCGCTGCCGGAGAAGAGTGAAGCCGCCGCCGCCGACGTGTTGCGGCGAACGGTGCAGGGGGTGGATCCGGTCCTGCCGATTCTCGAGCTGAGGACTTACGCGAAACATCTGAATGAGAACCCGCACCTCTGGATCGTGCGCACGGGCGCGGCCATGTTCACCGTCTTCGGCGCGCTCGCGCTCGCGCTCGCGGTCGTCGGGATTTACGGAGTAAAAGCATATGCCGTCGCGCGACGCACGCGCGAGATCGGCATTCGCATGGCGCTCGGCGCGCGGCGGAGAACCGTTCTCTGGATGATGCTGCGCGAGGGCCTAACGATGATCGCCGCCGGCCTTCTCATCGGCCTTTTCCTGGCCATCGGTACCGGCAAAATCATCAGCAGCATTCTCTTCCAGGTCAGCCCGCTCGATCCGTTTGCCTTCACGCTGGCACCGGCGCTGCTCGCGCTCGCCGCGCTCCTCGCGACCTGGCTTCCCGCGCGGCGCGCAACTCGCATTAATCCGATGGAGGCGCTCCGTAGTGAGTAGGCGGCAAGCATTGCCGGCGATTCATGGTAGCGAATCGCGCTCCAAAAATTAATCGCCTAACCATATGTTAAACGACCTCCGCTACGCTTTCCGCCAACTGTTGAAGCACCCTGGATTTACCTTCATCGCGGTTCTCGCGCTCGCGCTCGGGATTGGCGCGAACACTGCGATCTTCAGCGTCGTCAACGCCGTCCTTCTGCGTCCGCTGCCTTATCCGCATTCGGAGCGGCTCGTCTCGATCCGCGAGACGACCTCGACCTTCCCGAACGGTTCCGTCAGTTATCCAAACTTCCTCGATTGGCGCGCCGGCCAGCGCTCTTTCACCGATCTCACGCTGGTTCGCCGCGAGAGCTTTAACTTCTCGCCCATTGGCGGAGTCGGCGCGCCCGAACGGATCGGCGGTGGACGCGTCACTTATAATTTCGTTTCCGTCCTCGGACTCACGCCTGTGCTCGGCCGCGATTTCGCGGAAGCAGACGACGTTCCCGGTGCTGCTCCGGTCACGTTGATTAGCGAACGCTTGTGGCGCACCAAATTCGGCGCTTCGCCAAAAGTAATCGGGCAAAGGGTCATGCTCGACGGCGTCGCGCGAGAAATCATCGGCGTCTTGCCTGACGATTTGCGCTACCCGCGCCTCGCCGAAGTTTGGGTGCCGCTGGCGGAGTTACGGAAAGAGCAGGGGATTCTCGGGCGCGGCAATCATCCGGGTTTCTCCGTCGTCGGTCGGCTAAAACCCGGCGTTTCGCTCACGCAGGCGAAAGCGGATTTGAACACGATCGCGGCCGAACTGGAGCGGCGCTATCCGGACTCGAATGCCACCCGCCGGGTCCGCTTGGAATTGCTGCTCGAGTCCGCGGTCGGCGACTATCGCAACAGCCTGAATCTGCTCCTCGGCGCCGTCGCCTGCGTCCTCCTTATCGCCTGCGCGAACGTCGCCAATCTGCAGCTCGCGCGCGCCATGGCGCGGACGAAAGAGCTCGCCGTGCGTGCTGCTCTCGGCGCCAGCCGCAGCCAGTTGATGCGCCAAATGTTAACCGAAAGCGTTCTCCTCGCCGTGCTCGGCGCGGTCGCCGGAGTCTTGCTCGCAATCTGGAGCCTGGACGCAATCGTCGCGCTCAGCCCTGCCCGCGTCGCACGTTTTCAAGAGACGCGGATCGATTTGCCGGCCCTGCTTTTCACCGGTGCGGTCGCGCTCGGTGCTGGCATTCTGGTTGGCCTCTGGCCAGCTTGGCAGGTCTCGAAAAGCGCAGCCCTCACCGTGATTTTGCATGAAGCCGGGACGCGCGGTGGCAGTGGCGGGCTCCGCCGGCAACGCGCCCGTTCCGCTCTGGTCGTCACCCAGGTCGCGCTCGCCGTCGTCCTCCTCGCCGCCGCCGGACTCACCTTGAAGAGCTTTTGGCATGCCCAACAGGAAGCGCTGAATTTCCAGCCGGAAAATCTCCTCACCGTTAGCCTTGCACTCCCGCAAGCGCGCTACGCCGAGGATGAAAAACAAATCGCCTTCTACGATCAGCTCATACAACGCGTCCGCGCCCTCCCCGGGGTGGAAGCGGCCGCCGTCGGCTCGAATATTCCCTTCGATGACAACGAATCGGACAGCACCTTCCATTTAACCGGCACGCCAGCAGTGCCGCCCGGCCAAGAGCCGTCGGCCGAGATTAATATCATCTCCTCCGATTACTTTCGGGCTCTGGGAATCCCTATTCTCCGCGGCCGCGCCTTTGGACCCGAAGATGTCGCCGGCATAGGCCGATCTCGCTCCATCATCATCGACGAGACCCTCGCCCGGAAATTTTTCCCCGGCGTCAATCCGATCGGGCGCCAGATCGATGACAACCAGACCTTCGAGAAAAAGCCGCCACCGCTCACCATTGTCGGCGTCGTTCCGCGGACGCGAAATGAAGCGCCGGGCGAGCCGCAGAACATCGAGAGCCTTAAGTTCCACCACATCTATTTCAGCTCCGCTCAATACGCCAATACCGACAACGTCCTCGTCGTCCGGGTGAAAAACGGCGACCCGCTCGCCTTGGTTCCCGCAATCCGCCGCGCCGTCCTCGGGCTCGATCCGGACCAGCCTCTCGGCGCCACCGCCACCATGGAGACGAACATCTCCAACAGCCTCGCCAAACGCCGTCTCACCATGACCCTGCTTGGCTCCTTTGCCGGGCTCGCCCTCCTCCTCGCCAGCGTCGGCCTCTACGGAGTCATGGCACTCTCGGTTACCCAACGCACCCGTGAACTCGGTATCCGCATGGCCCTCGGCGCCGCTCGCGCCGACGTCTTTCGTCTCGTCCTCGGCCAAGGCGTCACCCTCATCGGATTCGGCCTCATCCTCGGGTTGCTCGGCGCCTTAGCCGCCGGACGCGCTCTCGCCAGCATCCTTTACGGCGTTGGCGCGATCGATGTCCCGGCCTTGGCGCTTTCCCTCATTTCACTCACCATCGTCGCCCTGCTCGCCTGCTTCGTTCCCGCCCGCCGCGCCACCCGGGTCGACCCCATGGTCGCGCTCCGCCAGGAATAGCCGACACCCGGCCTGCCGCCGTCTCGTTAGGCCAGCCCCAGCCGATCCGCATCCGCCTGCAGGGCCGCGATCACGCCCGCGATCACCTCCGGCAGCGGCATCCCCATCTCATCCGCGCCCCGCACAATATCCTCCCGCTGCACCGCCCGCGCGAAAGCCTTATCCTTCATCTTCTTCAAGACCGAGCCCACATCCACCTCCCGGATGCTCCGCGATGGCCGCACCCGCGCCACCGCCATCACAAATCCGCTCAACTCATCCACCGCGTAGAGCGTCCGCTCCATCGGCGTCTCCCGGGTCACGCCGGAATAATCCGCATGCGAGAGGATGGCCCGGCCCACCTCCTCATTCCAGCCGTTCTCCCGCAGCCACGCCACCCCCACAAAAGGGTGCCCCTCCGCCGGATTCTTCGCCTGGTTCGGGTAGCGCTCATAATCCAGATCATGCAGCAACCCCACCGCCGCCCACAGATCCGGCTCCGCCCCCTGCAATTCCGCAAAATAGCGCATCGCATCCGAGACCGCATAGCAATGCCTCCGCAAACTCTCAGATTGCACCCACTCCTGCAGAATCCGCAACGCCCGTTCCGTTAGCATAAGAGCCTTATCGT
>JBDUAE010000079.1:0-8310 GCA_040004805.1 Chthoniobacterales bacterium
GCGTCGAGCGCTTCGCGGATTTTGGCCGCCAGCTGTTCGGAATCGAACGGCTTCGGGAGAAAAAACATGCCTTCTTCGTGCCGGTCGTGGGGAAGGACGGCGGCTTCGAGATAACCGGAGACGAAGATCACTTTAGTGTGCGGACTGGATTGATGAAGCCAGGCGGCGAAATCGTGGCCACTCATTTGCGGCATCATCATATCGGTAAGGAGGAGGTCGATATTTTTCCCTTGGTCCAACGCGATCAGATGTTGCGCGTCTTCGCCGGTGGCGGCTTCAAGGACGTCGTAGCCGAGAGAACGCAGGACGCGAATAGAGATATGGCGCACGCTGACGTCGTCCTCGAGCACGAGAATGGTTTCGGTGCCGGTGAGGGATTTGGCGGCGCCTGGTTTCCGATAAGTCGGCGCAGGCGGCGCAGGGACGCGTGGAAAATAGATGCTGACCATGGTGCCCTTGCCGAGCTGACTCTCCACGCAGATGTGGCCGCCGCTCTGGCGCACGATGCCGTAGGAAGTGGCCAGACCGAGACCGCTGCTGTGTCCATCGTCCTTGGTGGTGAAGAAGGGCTCGAACAGGTGCGCCTTCACTTCATCCGACATGCCGGTGCCGTTGTCGGTTACGTTAATGAGGGCGTATTCGCCGGGCGGGAGTTGCTCGGCGCAACCGGCAGGTTGAGCATCGCCGGTAATCCGAAGAGTGCCGGTGGCCAGGGTGAGCCGGCCGCCAGCGGGCATGGCGTCACGAGCGTTGACCGCGAGATTGAGAATGATCTGGGTCAGTTGGCTCGGGTCGACCTTAATATGCGCGGGCTGGCTCGCGCGATGAAGATGGCATTCGACCGTGATATTTTCCCCGAGGAGGCGCAAAAGGGTACGCTCCATGTTGCCGATGAGAGGATTGACTTCGACTATGCGATTTTCCAACGGCTGCCGACGGCTAAAGGCCATGAGCTGACTCGTTAGGCCACTGGCGCGCTTGGCCGCGGCGTGAATTTCGGAAATATGCTGGGCGGTGGCGCCTTTGACTCCGATTTCGTGCAAGAGCAGATCGCTGTAGCCGAGAATAGTGGTGAGGAAATTGTTGAAGTCATGCGCGACCCCGCCAGCGAGCTGGCCGAAGGCGTCCATCTTTTGCGAGCGGACGAGCTGATCGTGGAGTTGTCTGCGCTGCGTGATGTCCATGAGCGAGCCGACAAAGCGAATCGCTTTCCGATTTTGATCCCGCACGATGACGGCGCGCTCAAGTAAAAGCAGATAATGTCCCTCGGCGTGGCGAAAGCGATATTCGCCGCACCAATGTTCGGCGGGGCCCGTCAAGGCTTCGCGAATGCTGATGCCGGTGCGGGCGCGGTCGTCAGCATGCAGATTTTTTTGCCAAAAACCGAGTTCGGTGCTGGCGGCAGAGCGCTTGTAGCCGAGGAGGGTGTCGAGACCCTGAGGCCACGTGAGCGTCCCGCCTTCCATGTCCCAATCCCGAACCGCGTCATTCGTCGCCCGGGTCGCGAGCGCGATGGGACCGATCGCTGGAGCCGCATCGTCGGCGATGGCGCCAGATGGTTCTTCTTGCGGAGGTCGAGTTCTCCGAGGGGATTTTTCGCCACGATTCGGCGCTGATTTTTCCCCTCCGCCCTGTATTCCCGTGGCAAATCGCATGGTTTAGACAGGCCGCGAGCGCCCGCGCGTCTTTATAGCTAGTCCTGTGCCGCTGAAACCCTCTCCGGCGCTTCGTAAATCGCGCCCGCGATTGTAGACACTGCCGTTGTTTTCCATCTAGGCATCGGTGGAAATAAAGGTCGGAACACTCGTTAGACTAAGAGCTCGCGTGTGCGAAAATCCGCTGCGACCGGATGCGGCGGCGGGCGGCCTTTAGAGGTCCACGGCCGCAATTCGCTCCGCCTGGTCGACCACGAACGAGAGCTTCACGTAGCGCGCATCGACCCCGACAGTGGAAACGTGAAACAAACGTTTCCGGTTGAAGGCGATGTTGCCATCCACCTGCACCCATTTTGCGCTGTCCGCCGGTAGAGGATCGTTCGACACGGAAATCTTGAGGCGGCCGGCTGCTTCCGCGTTTTCGTTCACAAAAGTAAAGCGATCGAGAAATGAGGCGCCGGAGAGCTTGATCACAAAAGTGGTTTCACCCTGCTGGAGCGGACAGGCCAGAGTATCGTCGCCTACGAGCAGCGCGGGGCCGGGAGAATTCGGGGTGTTCTGGGTGGGCACCGCGACCATTCGTCCATCAGGCGTGGTGCACTCGACCTGCGGAGTGTGACCGGAGGGCTCGCCCGCTACGGCGAAGTTGGCGGCGAGGAGAACGCTGAAACTGAGAGCGAGTAAGCGGTTCATGCCTTCTAACACAGCTTGAGGCGGGCCAGATCGCTGATTTTTTTGGCTTCGCTGGTCACGCTTCTGACAGGTCGTCCCGCCCGGGAAGCAGGAACAGCCGACGCATGAAAAGCTTTCGCGGCCGAAAGAAAGCGGTCATCGTGCGCTGGTGTTGTCACCGAGCGGAAAAATTTTACGGACGTTGTCCCGTCTTACGCTTTGTTTACTCCTTCTCGGAGTATTGAATGCGCCGCTCGCGGCTGCCGCCGCCCCGGAGACGAATGATGCGGTCGCCGCGGTTTCGTTTCCGAAACCGCTCCGCGATTATAACGACGCGGGGATGAACGCTCTCAATGTGGTGAAGCACCGTGCCGTGCAAGAGCCCTTCAACCTCATCGTTACCGCCATCTTCCTGCTCGCCATCGTGCACACTTTTTTTGCGCACAAGTTTACGGGGATAGCGCATCGTTGGCGGGACGAACACCGGCGCAAAATCGAGGCGGAGGGGCGCACTGGGGAGGCGAAGCCGCAGGTGGATGCGAAGCCGGATGTGAGTTGGAAGGCGGAGGTGATGCATTTCCTCGGGGAGGTGGAAGCGGTCTTCGGGATCTGGACGATCCCGCTCTTGCTCGCGATCACGCTTTATCACGGTTGGGGAGCGGCGGAGACTTACATTAGCCACGGGGTCAATTTCACGGAGCCGATGTTCGTGGTGGTGGTGATGACAATGGCCGCGACGCGTCCGGTTTTGCGGTTCGCGGAACAGATGATGCGCTTGCTCGCGTCGGTGGGCGGGCGCTCGCCGGGAGCCTGGTGGTTCTCGATTCTAACGGTGGGCCCGCTCCTTGGATCTTTCATCACCGAACCGGCGGCGATGACGATCAGTGCCTTACTTTTGGCGCGGCAATTCTACGATCTGAAGCCGGCCTGGAAGTTTCAGTACGCGACACTCGGCTTGCTCTTTGTGAACGTCTCGGTAGGCGGAACTCTCACGCATTTCGCGGCGCCGCCCGTGCTGATGGTGGCATCGCGCTGGCATTGGGACACGCTGCATATGCTGACGCATTTCGGCTGGAAAGCGGTGGTGGCGATCCTGCTCTCAAACAGTTTGTATTTCCTCATCTTCCGGGGCGAATTCGTGAAAATGCGACGACCGACGAATGACGGTTCGCGGCCACAAATGTGGTCCGAGCGCACCGATTCTGTTCCCTGGGGCGTGACGGCTATTCATCTGGGCTTTCTCGGTTGGACGGTTTTCACCGCGCATTACCCGGCACTTTTCATCGGCGGTTTCCTTTTCTTTCTCGCCTTCGCCGCCGCCACGGAGCACCACCAAAATACAATTAATCTCAAGCCCGCCTTGCTCGTTGGTTTCTTTCTAGCAGGGCTGGTCATTCACGGCGGCTTGCAAGCTTGGTGGATCGCACCGGTGCTCGAAGCCATGAGCGAAAAGCCGCTGATGTTCGCGGCGATGACGTTGACGGCGTTTAACGATAACGCCGCCATCACCTACCTGGCGTCGCTCGTCCCGAATTTCTCCGCGAGCTTGAAGTACGCGGTCATGGCGGGCGCCGTCGCAGGCGGCGGCTTAACCGTGATCGCGAACGCGCCGAATCCCGCCGGCCAATCGATTTTGAGCCGATATTTTACCGACGGCGTTTCCGCGCTCTGGCTGGCGGTCGGTGCGCTGGTGCCGACTGCAATCGTGATGGCGGTGTTCCTGATTTTTGATTGAGGCGGTTGGGCGGACGCTGGTCTAACGACACCCAAAGAAATGGAGTTGGGTAATGCAAATGTGCGCAGGCGTGCGCCGCTGCCCACGGGGGTGAAGTTGCTGGTCGGCTTTTTTTCTTTCGGGGCCGTGATGTGCTTGCTCGCAATTCTCGCTCTCGCATTTCCCCATACTTTTTTGGATTCGGTTTGGCGGTTAAAGCCTCGGGCGCAGACCGATCTGCAAGCGCTGGGCGCGCTCGCGTTTGTCCTGATGACGATGGCCGGCCTCGCCTGCGCTTTCAGTGCAATCGGTTTGGCGCGAGGCGCGAATTGGGGCCGTCGCCTCGCCATCGGAGTGTTGGCGTTTAATCTCGTTGGCGACACCGTGACCGTGCTGGTGCAGCACGATTATCGGACGTCGATTGGATGGCCGATCGGCGGCGCGATGATCTTTTATCTGGTGAAGTTCGCGCGCGGATCTGCGCGCGATGGGTAATTCAGAATGGGAGAAGCCCAAGCGCGTCGCCTTTCGCGAACGCTTATTCGTCTTCGCTTTTGCTTGTGCCGCAATCTTCTCTATGCAGGAATGATGGCGGTCGGAGATTTTTTAGGAAAATCAGGGCCGCGAAACAATTTTCTTTTGCCAAGATGATGCTGATTCATAGAGTGGGCGCTTCCGTGGCTCCGCGTGCGCAAACATTCACTCTTCCAGATTGGTCCGGAGCACATCCTCAACGCCTCTCATCTTCGTTTTCAGGAGGATGGCGGCGGCTTCCAGAGAAGGCGTTTCGCTAATCCGGTATGGCGAATTTCTTTCCACGCTGGTCAAATTGGTTGCCGCTCAAACTCTCGATCATCGGCCTCGTGGTGGTGATGGGTCTGACCGCGGCGACGTGGTATTACGTGACGCCGAAATACACCCGCGTTGGCTATCAGCCCATCCAACCAGTGCCGTTTCCCCACGATTTGCATGTGACGCAATTGGGAATGGATTGCCGCTATTGCCACAGTTTTGTGGATGTGGCCGCGCATTCGAACCTGCCGAACACGCAGACCTGCATGGCCTGTCACACGCAGGTGCAAAAGGAAAATCCCAAACTGGCGCCGGTGCGCGCGAGTTGGAAATCGGGCCAGCCGGTGGAGTGGGTGCAAATCCATCGCAATCCGGATTACGTTTTCTACAACCACGCCGCGCACGTGAATCGCGGAATCAGTTGCTACAGCTGCCACGGCGAAATCAATCACATGCCGGTGGTTTACCATGCCAAGCCGCACAGCATGGCCTGGTGTCTCGAATGCCACCGGAAGCCCGAGAATTTTCTCCGGCCCGACGATCAGATTTTTAATCTCGATTGGAAACCGGACGACGTGAAGCCGGCGGAATTCGTGGCGAAGTATGGCCAGCCGCGCGACGCGAGAGAAGATTTTGCGAAAAAGGACAAACTCACGCAAAGGGAGATCGGCCAGACCCTGAAAGAACGCTGGAATATCCAGCCGCCGCTGAACTGCCAGGGGTGCCACCGATGAAGCGCATTTTCGAACATCCAGCGGTGCCGGTTACCGGGAAGCGCTATTGGCGCAGTGTCGGAGAATTAAGCGACACGCCGGAATTCCGTGGTTGGCTGGAGCGCGAGTTCCCGGCCGGTGCGGCGCAGTTGGAAGGCGATGATTGGTCGCGCCGCGGTTTCCTGAAATTAATGGGCGCCTCGATGGCGCTGGCAGGCTTTGGCTTGAGCAGTTGCCGCCGCCCGGAAGCGCATTTGGTTCCATTCACGAAGAGCGTCGAGTGGGCCATTCCCGGGAAGCTGCTCTATTATGCGAGCGCAATGCCGCGCCGTAGCGGCGCGCTACCTCTC
The DNA here is from genome assembly GCA_040004805.1 of Chthoniobacterales bacterium. Lineage (GTDB taxonomy): Bacteria > Verrucomicrobiota > Verrucomicrobiia > Chthoniobacterales > UBA10450 > JACCTI01. The sequence continues at coordinate 5,897 of JBDUAE010000079.1, forward strand.
GTGATCGGGACGGTGGATGGACGCCCGATTAAGATCGAGGGCAACCCTTTGCATCCGGCCAGTGGCGGCGGCACTGACGCCTTCGCGCAAGCGTCGATTCTCGATCTTTACGATCCGGCGCGCTCGCAGCGTTATTTGCAGCGCGCTTCGGAACCGGAGCCGGGGAAACCAGAGGCCACGCTCGATTTGCGGGATCGCGCGGATTTCGAAAAATATCTGGGCGAATTGCGCGGACGGATCGCGGCGGACGGTGGGTCCGGTCTCGCCTTCTTGGTGGAGGAAACGCTTTCGCCCACGCGGGAACGTCTGCGGACGCAACTGGAGAAAGTTTTCCCGAAAATGCGCTGGTGCCAATACGAGCCGCTGCTGAGCGATGCTCAGAAATACGGCACGCAGATCAGTTTTGCCGACAACTCGCGTCTGGTGCCGCGGTTCGAACGCGCCGATGTCATCCTTTCGCTTGGGAGCGATTTCCTCGATTGCGGCGAGGGAGATATCGCGGCCTCTCGCGGGTTCGCCTCGCGTCGTCGGCTCTCATCGTCGAAGGACACGATGAATCGCCTTTATGTGGTGGAGAACCGTTTCACTCTTACCGGCGCGATGGCGGATCATCGCTTGCGTTGCCCAGCGAGCCAGATCCCGGCTTTTGCCTTTGCCCTCGCCGGGAAAATCTCTGGCGCGACCGGCGATGCCGGGCTCGGAGCTATCGTGGGAGGTCTCACGGCGCCGACGGATGGGATGCAATTTGATGAACGCTGGCTGACTGAATGTGCCAACGATCTGATCTCGAAAGCCGGCGCGAGTCTCGTGCTCGCCAGCCCGCAACAGCCGGTCATTGTCCAGTTGCTGGTTTACGGAATAAACGCCGCGCTCAAGAACGTTGGGACGACGCTCCTCTTGCGCGATTTCCCGCGTAATCCGCGAACGCAGAGCATTCTCCAGCTGGCTGCCGACATGAACAGCGGCTTGGTGAAACAGTTGATTATCATCGGCGGCGATCCGGTTTACAACGCCCCGCGCGGCCTGGCCGCGGATCGTGCGACGAAGCAGCCGCTCGATTGGCAGGATTTGCAGAAGAAGGTGCCCGAAGTGGTCCGTGTCGGCTATTATGAAGATGCCACTTCCGCTGCCAGTACCTGGCATGTGCCGGCGGCGCATTATCTCGAATCCTGGGGCGACGCGCTGACCTCCGAAGGCGGCTATGTCGCGATACAGCCGATGATTCTGCCGCTCTTCGGCGGTGTATCCGATCTGGAGTTGATGAACGGCTTGCTCGGCGGACCGAAACTCGAAGGGCCGGAGTTGGTCAAAGATACTTTTCGGGCGACGGCGCCTCCGGGAGATTTCGAGACCGCGTGGTCGCAGATGTTACGTGACGGATTCGCTACCCACATTCCGACGCAGGATAAAGCTACTACCTTCTTGAGTGGCGCGGTCGGTGGTCTAATTCGTAATTTTTGGGCACCAACTCCGATGCCGACGGCGGATGCGCCGGAAATCGTGCTCGTTCGCAGCTATGCCATGGACGATGGCCGTTACGCTAATAACGGTTGGCTCCAGGAAATGCCGGATCCGGTGACGAAACTCACTTGGGATAATGCCGCCCTGATGAGCCCCGCCATGGCGAAACATCTCGCAGTCGACACTGGTGATCTGATCGAGATCACGGTGACGGACGCGGCGAAAGTGGTGGGCGTTCCCGCGGTGCAGCGACAGTTGGTCATCGCCGCGATGATCGCGCCGGGCCATGTCGATAATTCCATTTCGATTGCTCTCGGTTACGGTCGCAAACAGACCGGTCCAGTGGGAGAGGAAGCTGGCTTTAATGCCTACCTCCTGCGCACGAGCGCGAACCCGCATTTCATCGTTGCCGATGGCACGCTGGTGCAGAGCGTGCAGGTGAAGAAAACGGGCGGCACCTATAAGCTGGCGACCACGCAAGATCATTGGAGCATCGAAGGCCGCGGGATGGTGCGCGAGGCTACGCTCGACCACTATCGCGCGGATAACGAGTTCGTGAAAAAGATCGCGGGCGACGACGAGTTGCCGGCGAAATTGCCGACAATTTACACTCATCCGCCGCTGACCGCGCCGCAGCAGTGGGGCATGAGCGTGGACCTCAACGTCTGCACGGGCTGCAGCGCATGCGTTGTCGCCTGCCAAAGCGAAAACAACATTCCGGTGGTCGGCAAATTACAGGTCACGCACGGGCGCGCCATGCATTGGATGCGGATCGACCGCTATTTCGCCAGCGAGAAGCCGTTTAACCAGGATCTTGGCGAGTTTCCGCAGAATCCAGAGATGGTGCACGAGCCGATGATGTGCCAGCACTGCGAAAACGCGCCGTGCGAAACGGTCTGTCCGGTTAACGCCACCGTGCACAGTGAAGACGGGCTCAACGTCATGGCCTACAA
>JBDUAE010000383.1:0-2488 GCA_040004805.1 Chthoniobacterales bacterium
TTTGCCGACATGGCGGTAGGAAAGCGGGATGTCGAGGTTCTCGTAAACGGTGAGATCGTCTAACAAGTGATATTGCTGGAAAACGAAACCGATCTGCTCGTTCCGCAACGTCCCGCGCGCGTTCGCCTTCATCTGGTGAATGGCGTTTTCCGCCAGAAAATATTCGCCGCTCCAGGCGTGATCGTGCATCCCGAGGACGTGGAGGAGCGTGGACTTTCCCGCGCCCGACGGTCCCATGATGGAGACGAAATCTCCTTCCTCGATCTTCAGGTTTACATCGCGCAAGACGTAGAAAAACTGGCCTTTCGCGAGCGGGTAAAAACGTTCGACGTGTTTGAGTTCGATCAATGGATTGGGCATGGCGGGATCATTGCGCGTGCCCGAGCGCGATCATCGGATCGGACTTCGAGGCGCGGAGCGCGGGAAGGTAGCTTGCGAGCAGCGCGACGAAGGTGAGGGCGACGGTGACGAGGGCAAATGTCGGCAAATCGAACGGCGGCACGTTATACAACAAAGAGCCCAGCGCGCGGCTGCTGAAAATCGCCAACGGCAGTCCGATCACAGTGCCGAGGAGAAGAAGGCGCGCGGCGCGGCCCAGGACGAGGCGGAACACATCCGCGCGTTGCGCCCCGAGGGCCATGCGCACACCAATCTCGTGGGTCCGTTGCACCACCAGAAACGACATGACGCCGTAGATTCCGACGGAGGCAAGTACGAGCGCGAGCGCGGCGAAGACGCCGATCAGGACCACCGAGAGCCGGCGCGTGGCGATGGAGTCAGCCGTGACCTGCTCGAGCGTGCGCACGTTCGCTGCCGGCAGGTCAGGATCGAGACGCTGGATTTCCGCTCGAATGGCCGCGGTGAGCGACCGCGGATCCTGCGTGCTGCGCACGGCGAGAATCAAGCCACGATAAGGACGCTGCGCGTGCGGGAGGTAATATTCCGGCTTTGCTTCTTCGCTGAGATTGCGATGTCGGATGTTGCCGACCACGCCGACGATCGTGATCCATTTCGGATCGGGCTTACGAGTGTCGCTAAAGGTGATGCGTTTCCCGACGGGGTCGAGATTTGGGAACCATTTCTTAGCCAGCGCCTGATTAATGATGACGACTCCGGGGGCGTCGGCCTTGTCGGCGTCGGTAAAGAAACGGCCCTGCAGCAACGGCGTTTTCAGGACGCGGAAATAATCGGGTGTGATGTCCCGGATTTCCTCGTCGGGATAAACTTTCTCCACCCGCGGATCGCGCCCCTCAATGGCAAAGGAACTATCGCTGTTGGTCCCGCTCAAAGGGAGAATCGAAGTGAACGCAGCCGACTGCACCCCGGGCAAAGCACTGATGCGGCGGGTGGCCTCGGCAAAAAGATCCGACACCGGTTGGCCGCTCGGATATTTCTGCGCGGGGAGGCTGACCTCCATGGTCAGGACATGGTGCGGATCGAATCCGGGATCGACATTTTGCAGGCGCGCGAAGCTCTTCATGAGTAATCCCGCGCCCACGAGAAGCACGAGCGCGAGCGCCACTTCCGCAACGACCAGACCGTTACGCAGCCGATTGCGGCGGAGGCCGGTGGTTGCGCCCCGACCACCGTCTTTCAAGGATTCGGTCAATTCGGGATTACCGAGCGCAAGTGCGGGCACGAGTCCGAACAGGATGCCGGTACCGACTGAAACGAAAAGCGTGACCCCAAGCACGCGCAGGTCGAGATTAGCCTCCGCGAGGCGCGGAACAGTTTGGGCACCGAATGCACGGAGGAGATCCAGCGCCCAAACGGCGAGCAGAGTGCCGACCGAGCCGCCCACAAGTGCGAGCATGATACTTTCACCCAACATCTGCCGGAGCAGTTGCAGCCGGCTGGCGCCGAGGGCGACGCGGATGGCAAACTCGCGTTCTCTCGCGCCGGCGCGCGCTAGCAACATGGTGGCGAGATTAGCGCAGGCAATGAGCAACACGACCGCGACGGCACCGGTGAGAATAAGGAGGCCAGTACGCATCCCGCCGACGACCTGCTCTTGCAGTGGATAAAGAGAGGCGCCAAAGCGCGTGCTCGGCGAGTAGTTATCCGGAAATTGCTGATGCCAGCGCGCATGAATCGTGTTGATCTCGGATTGCGCCTGCGCCGGTGAGACGCCGGATTTTAGACGACCGATGACGCTGTAACTGCGCGAGCCGCGCGAGCTGAGTTCGTCCTTCGTAAACGCGATCGGTTTCCAGATATCCACGCGCTGCCCGAAGGTGCCACCCTGCACGCCGAAGAGCGGGAGTGGGTATTCGAAATTCTCCGGCATGATTCCGACGACGGTGTAATTGCGACCATCGAGCGCGAGCTGTTGGCCGACGAGTTTCGGGTCGGAATCGAAGCGCCGCCGCCAAAGCCGCGCGCTGATTACGACCACGCCATCATTGCCTTCGCCGAACTCTGCGCCGGCAAACGTGCGACCTTTGATCGGCTCGACCCCGAGCAGTGGGAATAACGACGGCGTTACGAC
>JBDUAE010000384.1:0-2487 GCA_040004805.1 Chthoniobacterales bacterium
TTGAGGAAAATCGCGTCGTGCAGCGCAGCCTGGGGCGTCATTTACGGTTTGGTTCGCAGCGAATTCATGGTGTGCCGCAGACGCACTGCAATCGTCTGGATGCAGCCCGCGATCACGCACAGGCACGTCCAATCCAAAATGGTGAGAGACCCGAATCGGATCGCGCCGTTATTCCACGAAAACGAAGCGAAGGTCAGCCAGGCACCCAGATGCAGCAGGACCATTCGCCACGGTTTCGACATGATGCCGCCGAACTCGCGCCTAACCCCGACGGCTTGGCCGAGAAGACTGACATAAGCGGTGAGCACGGCAAAAATTGCCGCCCAATAACCGAGAAAAGGATTGAGCAAACCGCTGTGCGCCACCCCCGCGAAGATCAAAACATCCGACACGCGATCGGGTAGATCATTCAGGATTTCTCCGCGCAAACTGGCGCGCCCGGAGGCGAGCGCGACCATGCCATCGAGCATGTTGCACCACAGCCGCAGATAACAGAAAAGCGGGGCAAACACGAGTAGCCAGAGGTGCGCGGCGGCTTGCCAAAAACACAGAGCGGCCGCGAGCGCGAACGCCATCGACGCATACGAAATCGCGTCCGGATGGATGTGCCAGCGCACACAAAGAGCGGTCGCAGAACGTGCTGTTCTACGGAACGTATCTGCAATCGGCCGGCGTGAAGTTGGTTCGTAACGGGACATCGCGTCCGGTATTTCCGGCTTGGGCGCGAAGCCTAGACGGGCGCGGATTTTCTTCCAAGAGGCTTCTGCAGGCTCCGGGCCCCCCTCAATCTCAAAAAGAATATGAGATTGATCTTATCCAGCCGCGCGTTGAAAACCTCCGTAATGCGTTTACGAGGATCTCGGAAAAATGGTTGGTCTGTGCGGTCGATGTGCAGACTGGCGGCGATCATGGTCGCGGCCCTGAATCTCAGCCTGTTCGCGTCCGGTGCGGCTGCCGATCAAAGGAGAACCCCGATCGGTTCCCACATTCCGCAGTTGGTGAATCCCGGATTGCCGCCTGCGGTGTGGGCATCGCTTTTCGCCGGGACGACGCCGAGCGGCAAGAGACTAGAACTGGCTCAGCTGAGGCCGCTCATCCTCCAGGCGCCAGCGCCGAATGGCTCCTTCTCCGTCCAAGGTCATTGGCCCCTTAAGATTGGCATGTTCTTACTCCACGTGCGCCCGGATGGCACGGTGGCTGAGGTGGAAAAACTGCAATCGAATGGCCACCCTCTGGCGGACTTGGATTGCATCACAACATTTGGAAAATGGCGCTTTCGGCCGAATTCGGTCAAAGAGGTTCGCGTTCCAGCGTATTACGTTCGGACCCTTCGGAGCCGCTGACGGCTAACTCAACGCACGACCGCGTAGACGAGCGAATCGAGCGTCTTTCCGTCTTTCACGACGTTGCGGCGGAGGCGGCCTTCGTATTCGAAGCCGGCTTTTTCGAGGACGCGGGCGGACGCGGGATTGTCCGCGTAAACCTCAGCGAAGATCCGCTGGAGGGGCGAGGTCGCAAAACGTTCAGCCGTAAACGCACGCACCGCCGCGCTCATGATGCCGCAGCCCCAGAATTCCTCCGCCAGCCAATAGCCCAACTCAGCCGTGTAGCGATGAACGTCCTCTTTGACCCGGAGACCGATCGCGCCCGCGGCACGTCCATCCACTTCGAGACAGAAGGATTGGTTAGACTCGTTCTCGGCGACGCGCTGAAGATAGGCGAGCGCATCGGCCACGCTGTAGGGATGCGGCATGTGATCGCGGAGGCGGAGCCAGATTTTCCGATTGTTGGCCGAGGCGGCGAGATCGGCGGCGTCGGCCAGTTCCCAATCGCGGATTAGACCTCGCGGAATTTCGAGGCGCATGACTTTGCTTGACGGATTCGGCACGGCTTGGGAGTTTCAATCCGGCGGAGAACTCACCTTCGACGGAGGAAAATTACCTTGGAATACACCGACGCACCTGCAACCGAAATGCCAATCCCCCAGGCCGGGACAATGCCGTGTCCGCTCTGCGGGCACCACTTGCCGGAAGACGCGACGCGCTGCGATCACTGCGATTGGGAGCGCGAAAACCGGGAGACGGTGGAAGGAAAAGCGAGCGACGCGGTCGCGGTGCTCCTGAGCATTTTGCCCGGGCTCGGCCACATTTACAAAGGACATCGGCTGCTCGGACTCTTGCTGATGTTTGTCGGCACGCCGGCGGCGGTGGGCGGCGCACTTTTGCTCGCGACCGGTACCGCGGGGTTTGGGATTCTGATTTTACCCGTCTATTGGCTGTGCGTCATGGTCCACGTCTACGGCATCCAGGATCGGATCCAACCGGGTGCGAACGACCGGGGGGAGGAATACTAGCGCGGCGGCCGGGTTTCGACCGCTCGTTAGGCGGCGACCTCGCCCGAGACCACGGCCTGATGAATTTCCTGAAGGATTTCGCGCAGGCCGTAACGGAATTTCCATGTCGGATAATGTTCCTGGAAGCGGCGCAC
>JBDUAE010000001.1:0-27040 GCA_040004805.1 Chthoniobacterales bacterium
GCCACGTGATACTCGGCCGTCCGGAGCCCTTCTTGTAAAACCCGATCCACTGCTCCGTCGTGGTGGTGTGATGCGCGCTCAGCCAAGCGCGAAATTTCGCCGGAGTCGCGAAAAAGAGCGGCTCCTCATTCTTCGCCATCGTAATAGTCCAACGCGGCGCCACGCATCAACTTCCGCTCCGGCGCGCGAACGAGCCACTTTTTGCTGTCCGGGTAGTAGCACGATTCGCCAAACGGATTATCCGCGATCACGAAAATGAGGAGATCTTCTTTGCCGTCATTGATCAACTGATGTGCCTCATTCGGCGGAAAGAGAAAGGAATCGCCGGGCTCGATCGGCGTGCTTCCGCCCTCGTGGCGAACCGCGCCAGTGCCGGCCAGCACATGATAAAATTCCCACTGTGCGGCATGGGAGTGATACGGATACGGCGTCGCGCCGGCTGGAATTCGTGTCAGCTCGACATCGAATGGATGTCGTTCCAGCAAATCCGTCGAGAGTGCTTTCCGGCCGAGCGCTTCGGAAATGGCTTTGCCGCCGCCGTTGAATTTTCCCTGAGGCGAGGACCATACTTCTTCCGGGACATCGCGATTGTTTATCTTGCGCATCGCTCCGTTCTAGCGGCGGCGCCTCTAGACGAAAAGCTTACTTTCGCCTTCCCAGCCCGGCACCTGGATCAATCGCTCAAAGCGCATTCCCAGCTTTTCCAGCAGCTTGATTGAGCTTTCGTTCTGGGGCGAGGTCAGCGCCACGATCTTCGGAAGACCGAGAACGTTGCGGCCGTAATCCATCACTGCGACCGCGGCCTCAAAGGCGTAACCTTTTCCCCAGAATTCGCTCAAGAAGGCGTAGCCGATGTCCACGTCCTCCATCGTCGGCCGTTTCAACAAACCGCAGGTGCCGACCGGTTGTCCCGTGTCTTTTAACTCCACCACATACATGCCGAAGCCGAATTCCTCGTAGCTCGGGAATATCTTCTCCGCGATGTAGCTAGCCGCGTCCGCCGGCGTGCGCAGCCCCCGATCCGCCACATTCCGGATAAAGGCCGGCTCATTCATAATCGCGAGGAAGAAAGGCGAATCGTGCAGCGTCAGCTGGCGCAGGTTTAACCTCGCAGTCTCCAATACTTTCACGCGCGCAGACTGCACTCGTGACGCTGGGCAGGCAAACGTTTCCGCTGTCCGCCGCGGCGGATGAAGCTAAGCTTTCAGCCATGACGAATTCCCACGACGCCGACGCCACCATGGCTGTCTTCCTCGATTTGGAGAACATCGCGATCGGAGCGCGCGAGGCCCGCTTCCCCGCGTTCGATATCCGCAAAGTCCTCGAGCGGCTTTTGTTGAAAGGCCACATCGTAGTCAAGAAGGCCTATTGCGATTTCGACCGCTACAAGGATTTCAAGCGCGGTCTGCACGAAGCCGCCTTCGAGTTGATCGAGATCCCGCACGTCCGCCAATCGGGAAAAAATTCAGCCGACATCCGGATGGTGGTCGATGCGCTCGACCTTTGCTACACCAAGAGTCACGTCGATACGTTCGTCATCATCAGCGGCGATTCGGATTTTTCCCCGCTCGTGAGCAAGCTGCGCGAGAATGATAAAACCGTGGTCGGGATGGGCGTGAAGAAGTCGACCTCCGATCTCTTCATCAGCAACTGCGACGAGTTCCTTTATTACGACGATCTCGTCCGCGCAGAACGCCCCGCGCCGGCGCGACGGGTGTCGGCTAAAAAAACGCCGGCGCCCGCGGCCACGACGGTAAACCCGATCGAGGAAACCAGCGCCGGCCCGTCGCCCGACCGCGCGCTCGAAATGGTAAGCCATACGCTCGATGCCTTGCGCGCGGAGCGCGGCGAAGATTACGAAATTCGCGGCTCGCTCATTAAACAGACGATCAAGCGTCGGAATCCCGGTTTCAACGAACGCGCCCATGGTTTCCGCGCCTTCAACGAGCTCCTGCTCGAAGCACAGAAGCGCGGAATCTTAAAACTCGAAGCGGATAAGCAGGCGGGCAGTTATATCGTTAGGCCGGCAGATTAGCCGACACTGCTTACCAGAGAAAGGCGCTGGTGTAGAGGAGACCGAAGACGAGGTGCGTCTGCGCGGTTCCCTGGACGCTGCCGGTGCGCGCGGCGCGAATCAGCAGCGGAAGAGCAAGGAAAGTCGTTAGACTGGAGACGGGCAAAAAGCGCGCAAGCACCCCTGCGATGACGAAGAGCAGCGGGCCGAACAGGAGAAATTGCTGTAGCGATCGACCTGCTTTTGGCGAAAGGAGCGTCGCGAGGGTGCGGACGTCTGCGGCCCGGTCATCCGATGCATCCCGCAGATTATTGGCATGCAGAATCGCATCCACCAACAAGCAAATCGGCAGCGAGTAAAGCGCAACCCGGAGCACCGTCAGCAGCGAGACATCGATCGCCTGCACACCGTAAGCGCCGAGCGTTAATCCCAACCCAAAGGCGACAATGATGAGGAGATCGCCCAACCCATAACGCTTCAGGAAAGCCGGATAAATCACGGCACAACCGACACCGAGCAGCGCCAACGGCACAACCACGCGCGCATGCTCCGCCAACAAAAACAAACCGCACAACGCAGCCGCAGCCAATAACAAGCACGCGAACACCAACGCCTGCGCCGGAGTCATCTCACGCCGGGTCAGGACTCCGCTGCCGTGCTCGGGCCGGGTATCGACTCCCTTCACGTAATCGAAGTAATCGTTCAAGACATTGGCCCCGACGTGGGCCAGAACTCCGCCGAGCAAAACAAGCAGAAACGTGCCTAGATGAAATTGGCTCGCGGGAGCACTCCGCAAGGCGAGAACTGTGCCGAGCAACACTGGCACCACGCTGGCCGGCAGCGAATAAGCACGCGTCGCTTTCCAAAGAATGGCAGCATTCATCGCCAAGGAGCCGCGGAGGCCGGACTAACTGTCGGCCGGTTGTGTGCGCAGAAGATAGAACGCCAGCGTGCTGAACCCTGCGACCGAGCAGACCGCGCCCAAGATCCCCGCAGCCGAGAACGCCTGCATCCACCCCCGATTCGCCGTAAACCCTCCCGACGATTGCGCAAGCACTACGTAGCCGAAACGCGGAATCGCTTGGAAAATTGCTCCCGCTCCAAACCAAAGAATGAAGGAATTAGTCAGGCCCCGGATCAGCAAATAAGCACAAATGCCGATGATGATGATCGTATAAAGCGCAGGCCAGGCCAGGGGGAGCATATTCATGAGAGCGGAAGATTAGCCGGGAGAGTATCAGCCGCGTTCGGCTCTGCCAAGCTCTGCTCCGCGCGCATTCAACCCAACTTTCTAAATTTACCCATTGGAAGGATCAGCCGGAAATAGCCGCTTAAAACTTAAGCGACAGCGTGCCCGGTCTTTGCAAGCGAGATCGTGCGAGCCCGCTCGAAACTGTACTTCGCCAATTCCAACGCGTCCGCGTGCGTCGTCGATTCGAGATAACTCAAGAGACGCTCCCGCCTTTCCCGTTCTAGCGAGTCATCGCCCGCGCGCGCGATCAATGCCCGCAGATCGCTTTCCGTTTGCGCTTTGCTCTCGTTTTTTAACGAAAGCAGCGCCAGGCCAGCGAGCGGGAAACGGTCGAACGCCTCGACCAGAAACTCGCGCATCGTGGGACTATGTCGAAGATGGAAGCGGATATTTTGTTCCACTCCGCGAATGGGATATTGCGGGAACGCGGCCGAGTGAATGATGGCCGACGCGAGATTATCGAGCAGTAATTCTGCCATCGCTTTTACTTCGTCTTCCGTCGCTTGTTCGCCGGCGACCCAAACTTTGTTTTCGTAAAAATAAGGACGCAAGTAGGGCTTCTCTACCAACACCCGGAGATGGTCCGATGTCTCCGTCATCGCTCGCTGGACCAACTGAATTTCCGGCTGTTGCCGAGCGCTCTCGAGCAGCCGACGCGTCGTTTCCAATTGCTCGCGCCCGGCCCGAAGCTGGCGCACAAAGACGGAGAAGTTTAGCAACCCAGTCAGGACCAAGAGGAGCGTTCCGCACGCGGCCAGGATCGGGATTATCATTTGCAGGTTCACTATTCTTTCCTTCGCGGAGAGGGATAAAGTGGTCAACCTGCTCAAAACGCTGCCAACTGGCTTTGCTTGTCATGTTGAGCGCAGCGAAACATCTCACGAACGACGCCTGATCGTGGCTTGAGAGATCCTTCGCTTCGCTCAGGATGACAATGGCCAACGGCTGGCACCGTGTTTCCGCCGCACAAATCAAAGCCCCGCTTCCATCGATCAAGCGCTGGTCCGAAGATTCGCTATTCCGCTTTCATCTTGTGCACCAGAGAATCGCACCCTTGAATACAGTAGTGATGCGCAGCCTCGTTTTGCTTTTCATCGCGAGCGTTGGCCTAACCAGTGCGGGCGGGCAACCCGTGATGGCGCCGGCGGCCGTGCCGGGAAAATCGGCGGAGGTGGATGCTTTGATCCCGTGGCTCTTGGAAGCGGATGGCAAGCTGCGGGAGATTGCCTTTAGTGAGGTCATCGAAGACGCGACCGGCAAGAAGGTCCGGGCGATCGATCCGAAAGACGAAACCGATACGCGCATCTTGAAAGAGATTGGCAAGGCGCTGGATGAAGTCGTTAGGCGGATGAATGCGCCGGAGAGCCCGATCCAGAGCGCCGCCCGGATTAATGAAGTGAGCAGCTCGTTTGAGGACATGGTGCGCGAGGTGTTGGGCGCCGTTCCGGGACTATCCTGCGATTTCCCGAGGACGGAGACAGACCGCGTCCAACGCTCCGGTTACCCGGATCTGCGGCTGGTCGATAACGCAAGCGGCCGCGTCTATTACATGGACCCGAAACTGTATGCGACCGGAAGCCGCGGGAGTACGTTCCGCACGTTTTATTACGAGCCGAAGGTGGCGACGAATAAGGTGCGCGATGACGCAGTGCACTTGATTCTGGGCTTCGAGCACGAGCCGCGGAAGGCGGGGCATTGGAATTTCATCCGCTGGGACGTGGTGGACCTGGCGCACTTCAAGGTGAAGCTGAAGGCCGAATTTCAGGGAAGCAATCGCGACATGTATCGCCCGGAAGCGGTGGTGGCGACGAGCGCGCCGCAATAGCCGCGAATTGACGTTGCCCGCGCGGGCGCGGACGGCAATGGTATAACATGCTGGCGGAACCTCCTGCGGCCTTTGTCTTCGATACGATCGACGATGTCCTGGATGACATCGCGAAGGGGAGAATCGTGATCGTGACGGACGATGAGGACCGCGAGAACGAGGGCGACCTTGTCCTGGCGGCAGAAAAAGCTACGCCCGAGACGATTAATTTCATGGCCATGCACGGCCGCGGTTTGATCTGTGTGCCGGTTTCTAATGAGCGCGCGGAACAGCTCGGTCTGCAACGAATGGTGGCGCAGAACCGCGAGATGTATCGGACGGATTTCACCGTCTCCGTGGATGCGGCCCGCGGGGTCACCACTGGCATCAGCGCGCACGATCGCGCGGCGACGATTCAAACGATCGCGAATCCGGCTTCGGTGCCGGAAGATTTAGTGCAGCCGGGACATATCTTTCCTCTGCGCGCAAAAGACGGCGGCGTCCTCCGGCGCGCGGGTCACACTGAAGCGGCGGTGGATTTGGCGCGGATGGCGGGACTGCAACCGGCGGGCGTGCTCTGCGAAATCTTGCACGACGACGGGACGATGGCGCGCTTACCGGAGCTGATGGAATTTCGAAAAAAACACGGACTGCGCATCTGCACGATTAAAAGCCTGATCGCGCACCGTCGGCTACGCGAAAAGCTGATCGAGCGTGAGCAGGTGGTGAAGTTGCCGACTGACTATGGCGATTTCGATTTGCATCTTTATCGTTCCAAGGTCGATGGCGCGCATCATCTCGCGTTGGTGAAAGGGACCATCTCGGAGAACGAAGCGGTGCTGGTGCGAGTCCACAGCGAATGTCTGACCGGCGATGTCTTCGGTTCGCGCCGCTGCGATTGCGGAAATCAATTGCACTCCGCGCTGCAACAAATCTCCGATGAAGGCAACGGCGTGCTGGTTTACATGCGACAGGAAGGACGCGGCATCGGTCTCGCGGCGAAGATTCACGCCTATAAATTACAAGAGGAAGGCCTCGATACGGTGGAGGCGAATGCGAAACTCGGCTTCGGCAGCGACCTGCGTGATTACGGGCTCGGGGCGCAGATTCTTTTCGATCTCGGGGTGCGGAAGTTCCGTTTCCTTACGAATAATCCGAAAAAGGTGGTCGGCCTCGAGGGTTACGGCATCCAAATGGTCGAGCAGGTGCCGATCCGGAGCGAGGCGAACCCGCATAACGCGAAATACCTAGAAACGAAGCGGGTGAAAATGGGGCACCTGCTCTAGCGCCGCGTCGGCTATTTTTCCGTCATGTCGAACGCGCTTCTGCCCCGTCCGCGGCTCGTCAGCTCCAAGCGAAATTACACGCTGGTGGCGAGTAAGTTTAACGCGATCTATGTTCAAGGCCTGGTCAATCACGCGACCGAAGAGTTGCGCGCGCTCGTACCCGGAGCAGTCCTCACTTTGCATCAAGTGCCGGGCGCATTCGAAATCCCGATCGTAGTCCAGGAAGTGGCACGCAAGAAATCAGCCGACGCCATTATCGCCATCGGGGTCATTATTAAAGGGAGTACGAATCACGCGGAGCATCTCAGCCATTCCATCACCGCCGCACTGCAACAGATCGCCCTGGAGTTCGGTGTGCCGGTGATCAACGCCGTCTTGGGAATGGAAAACGAGCAGCAGGCAATCGAGCGGTGTTTGGAGACACGGATCAATCGCGGCATCGAAGCCGCGCGCGCCGCCGTCGAAATCAGCAGCGTAATGGCGGAATTGCGACCAAAGTAACGCCATGGGGAGACGTCACATGGCGCGACAAGCGGCCATCCAATTTCACTTTTGGCGCGACCTGCATGGCGACGGCGCGCCGGAAAAGATGGACGATTTCTGGGAATTTTGCCCGGCGAAACCGAACGTCCGCGCTTTCGCGCAGCCGCTCATCGACGGGATGGTCGAGCACTTGCCTGAGATCGACGAGCGGATCGGACGCTACTGCGAAAACTTTAATTTGCAGCGGATCGCGCCCGTCGATCGCAACGTGCTGCGTCTGGCAATTTTCGAGATGCTCTACCGGGCCGACATTCCGCCGGTGGTCTCGATCAATGAGGCGATCGAATTGGCGAAGACATTTGGCGGTCCAGATTCCGGGAGATTCGTAAACGGAATTCTCGATCGAGTGAAAGACGAACTCACCCGCTCGCTCCGAGAGGCCACGCCAAAAGAAACGCCCGCCGCCTAAGTGCTTTTTTTGTTAGACTACGCGCGATCCGTCATCCCGGGTGGGGCGGAAGGCCGGGGAAACCCGGGGCGCGCGACAACACCAGCGGGCAGTCAACGGTATTAGTGAGAAGCCTTCGACCGCGCTGCGCCGGCTTAGGATGACACGCGCTGCGCCGGCGAGATGCACCCCGTTACGTCGCCGAAGCCGATGCGATAGCCGTCGCCTTGCGCCCAGCCGGTAATGGTGAGCGTGTCCCCGTCTTCCAGCCATTTCCGCGTTTCACCATCCGGGAGCGAGAGCGGATTGGCCCCGCGCCAGGTTAATTCCAGCATGCATCCGCGAGCGCTGTCCTCCGGTCCACTGATCGTGCCACTCGCGAGCAAGTCGCCCGGTTGCAGATTGCAACCATTCACGGTGTGATGGGCAAGCTGTTGCGCCATGCTCCAGTAGAGATTCTGGAAATTTGTATGCGTAATCCGTTGCGGCGTAGTCATCTTTGTCGTCTGGAGATGCGCTTCCAACTGGATATCGATCGTGAAATCGTTGCCCGCATGCAAATAAGGCAACGGTGCCGGGTCCTGCGCTGGAAGTGGTTTCCGGAACGGAGCCAGCGCTTCCATCGTCACCACCCAGGGCGAAATGCTAGTGCAAAAATTCTTCGCCAAGAACGGGCCAAGCGGCTGGTATTCCCACGTCTGCAAATCGCGCGCGCTCCAGTCGTTCATTAACAGCATTCCGAAGATGTGCTCTTCCGCGCGCTCGATCGGGATCGGTTCGCCTAACGAGTTACCCGGGCCGATCAGGAACGCGGTCTCGAGTTCAAAATCAAAACTCCGGCTCGCAGTGAAAATCGGCGCATCGGAATCGGGCGGTTTGATTTGGCCGTGCGGGCGGCGCACTTCCGTCCCGCTCACGACGATCGAACTGGCTCGCCCGTGATAACCGACCGGGAGATATTTCCAATTCGGCATTAACGCATTGTCCGCACCGCGCAGCATCGTCCCGACATTGTGCGCGTGATGGTAGGAAGAATAGAAATCCGTGTAATCGCCGATGCGTGCGGGCAACTGCATGATCACATCTTTCTGCGCGTGGAAGACCGCAGCACGAAGGGGCGGATCGTCGCGCAATTCCGCATTATCCGCTGCGAGTAAACGTTGCACGATTTCGCGCGTCTTTTTCCACGCCGGCCGGCCCAGCTTTAGGAAAGCATTTAGGGAATCGTGGGCGAAGATCGGATCTTTGCCGAAGCCTGCCGGCGCAAAATGTCCTCTCGCCTCGAGGAGCGAGAGATCCAGAACCTGATCGCCAATCGCGATTCCAACACGGGCCGCGCCGTCTTTCGGTTTAAAAATGCCGAACGGCAGATTTTGGATTGGAAAAGGCGAATCCGGAAGGACGGCGATAAAAGATGTGAGCATAGGAATTAAAGCAGTTGCAACGCGCGCAAATCCTCGCGCGGTTCATCGAAGCTGCAGCTACCAAAAGACGTCACGATTTTCCGGTGCACTGTGATGCGTTCAGTCGGGATCTGCCACGTCGTCCAGGTGAAGCCGTCTTCATCGAAGGAGAACCCGGACGGGTCCTCATCTTCCAGCATGCGAGCGGTTTGCTGAACATCCCAATCATGTTCCGCGGCCATCACCCCCGCGCCCAGGACGTTTACGAAGCCGTGCATTTTCGCCTGTACACTCGGATGAAATTGCCGAATCGGATGGTGCAGGCCGGCGGTAAATTTGATCGGCACCTGCTGCGAAACCGCGGCCACCAACGCCCGCGCGATCTGGATCGACGATGGAAACGCGGAGGCGATGACGCCACCGGTTCGCAGCTTAAAGCCAAAGGTGTCGAAGCTGGGCGCGCGTTCTGCCAGGAAACCGATCGTGCGCTCCGCTTCATCCGGAGCCGCCTCCCAAAACGTCGCCAAGTTGAGGTCGGCTAAAAGTGCATTCGCGTCCGCCAGGTGGACGCCGGGTTGGGACGGGAGGGCGACTTCGATTTGGGTGACGACAGCGCTCCTGCTTTGTCGCGTGTTAAATTCGTGGATCGCGGTCGCCCCTTTTTGGAGCGCATCCATGAAATGCGTGGCGTTTTCCGTCTTGGCGCCGAGAGCGGAGACGCGCAGCCGGTGATTGCCAGAGAATTTCGAAAGCAGACCGGACGCTTCTTCGAACTTCGCGATTGGAAGCACGAACGCTCCCAGCATCCCGGCATCCTGATCGCGCAAATAAGCCGCCTGATTCCGCAAAGCCGGCTCGAGCGCCAGCTTGGTGGGCGGAAAGAGGCCGGCGTAGTCGATCGCGCTCGCGAGCAAAGCCTGAAGAGAGGCGGAGTTTTCCATTGGTTAGGCGGACCGGAAACCGATTCGTGGAGTCATTCCAAAAGATCGCCGCAATTCGCCGCCCGCCGCGATCACGTGGATGCCTTCCTTGTTCTCGAACAGCCGTTGCTCATCATGATCCGTTAAACCCCAACATGGTTCCACGCAAAGAAAGGGACCGCCATCAGACCACAGGGTCAGATAAGGAGCTTCGCCGAGATCGAACTCTACCGTCCGTCCGCTGGTCACGTCGGCAAAATGAAAAACCCGCTCGGGCACGTCCAGCATTTCCACGATAAAAGATCCCGGCAATTTTGATTGCTCGACCGGCATCCGCCCGCCGCCGAAGAAAAATTGCTGGGTGTCATGCGCGAGATAATTATTTGGAGTTAAAAAACGACGGTAACTTCCCGCCGGCATCGTGAACGAGAAGGGCGCTCCTTCTGTGCTCGCAAAACCGGGATGCAACCCGAAGCCGACGTGCGCGGCCAGCTCCGGTTCATGATTCTGAAACGCGAAGCGCACCCGCACACTTTCTCCGCTCAGCTGGTAGGTCAGCGTGAGCGAAACGTCCAACGGATATTCGGTCGCCGAGAAATCCGCTTGCGAAATTTGGTAGATGAGCTGGCCATCACTCACCGCGCTCGCGTCGAAATGCCATTCCTTCCCGCGCAAAAAACTGTGCGTGCCGCCGATGATTTCCGCTCCGCGATAAAGACTGTGGCCATCCTTTAGCCGATGCAGGAAGTAACCCATGACCGTGGCGTGATTTGCCCAACCTTGCGCTGCGGGCGTGATGTCATCGTCGCGATGAAGAAAGCCCTCCCAGTCATCTCCGCGCCGCCGCGCCAGGCTGATCATCTCCGCGCCTAAACGCGAAACAACGATGCGGAGTCCCGCTTCGTCGTTCGTCAAAACATCCAGGACCCGCTCGCCGCGTCGTTCCTCGCGATACGAGAAACTCATCGCGCTTACGGAAACAATCCGCGCGAGTGTTTGGCCTTCATCACCCGCTCGACCCCGATCGCCATTGCCGCGGTCCGGTGCGAGACTTTATGGTCTTTCGCACGTTTGATCACTTGCGCGAAGGAGTGCTGCAGAATTCGGAAGAGCTTGTCGGTTACTTCCGATTCCGTCCAGGGGAAGCTCTGCAAACCCTGCACCCATTCGAAGTAGGAAACGATTACGCCACCTGCGTTGCAAAGAATGTCCGGGATGACGAAGACTTCATCCCAACGCTCGTTCAGCAGCAAGTCGGCTTCAGGAGTTGTCGGGCCATTGGCGCCTTCCGCGAGGATACGGCACTTCAATTGGTCGGCGTTTTTTTCCGTAATTACGCGGTCGACTGCTGACGGCACGAGGATGTCGCACTTCATCGTCAACAATTCGTTCGGATCGACCCGGTCCGCTTCCATGAAGGAGCGCAGGTTGCCCTTCTTCATCACGTGCTGATCGGCCGCTTTCACGTCAATCCCCTTCGGGTTGTAAAGCGCCACCGTCGCGTCGCTGATTCCCACCACCTTCACGCCCACCTTCAGCGCCAGCGCCAATGCGGCAACCGAGCCGACATTTCCGAAACCCTGCACGATCGCGGTGCTTTTCTCTCCATCCATCTTCAGTAACTCCATCGCGCGCTCGATCAGATAAACGACGCCGCGCCCGGTGGACTCGCGCCGGCCTTCGGTGCCGCCGATCGTTACCGGTTTTCCGGTCACGATTTCGTTCACGGTGTAGCCTTGGAAGATCGAATACGTATCCATGAACCAAGCCATGATCTGCTCGTTCGTGCCCATATCCGGGCCCATAATATCCGTGTGCGGACCGACGAACGGAATCATCTCCTGCATGTAGCGCCGCGAGACACCTTCCAGCTCCGGGCGGGACAGCTTCGTCGGGTCACACGCCACGCCGCCTTTGGCGCCGCCGTAGGGTAAATTTGCCAACGCGCACTTCCAGCTCATCCACATCGCCAGAGCGGCGGTCTCGCCCATGGAGAGGGTGGGCGCGAACCGAGTGCCACCCTTCGTGGGGCCAAGGGTGAGATGGTGCTGGACGCGATAACCTTGGAAGGTCTGCGTGGTGCCGTCGTCCATATGCACTGGCAGCGTTACCGCCACCGCGCGCTTTGGATACATCAGGCGATCGCGATCGTTTTTGTCGATTTCCAGGTAGTCGGCGATGACCTGAAACTGGTCGCACGCCATCTGAAAGACTTCGTCGTGGTAGATAGTCATAAAGCGGGATCCGGCGCGGAAAGGGCCGGTCAGAATTCAGGTGGTATTAGCGCTCGGGTGCACGGAGCCGTCAAATCGAATATGAAAGCACTTCCCACCGGCAAAGTCTCGATTCTGGCCAAGTCGGTAAAATTCCATTCTAATCACGCCCGATGCATATAGAGACCTTGGCCGTTCACGCGGGACACGCTGTCGACTCGACCACCGGTGCGGTCGCAGCTCCGATTTATCTTTCCACCACTTTCGAACGGGGATCCGACGGAAATTTCCCCAGCGGCTTTGTCTATTCGCGGAGCGGCAATCCAAACCGGCAGGCGCTCGAGACCGCCATGGCAGTGCTCGAAGGCGGAGCCGACGCCGCGGCCTTTAGTTCCGGCCTCGCCGCGACCGCCGCCATCTTCCAAGCTCTCCGGCCGGGCGATCATGTCATCGCGCCCGCGGAAGCGTATCATGGTGCGCTCCGACAGCTGCGCGAGATTTCTGTTCCGTGGGGCTTGCAAGTCGACTTCGTGGAAATGAACGACCTCGCCGCCGTTTCCGCCGCGATTCGTCCACAAACGAAATTGATCTGGACCGAAACGCCCTCGAATCCGCAACTCCGCATCACCGACCTCGCCGCCATCGCGGAAATCGCCCACCGCTCCAGCGCCCTCTGCGCCTGCGACAACACTTGGGCTCCGATCGTACAACAACCGCTTTCGCTCGGAGTCGACCTCGTCGTTCACGCCACCACCAAATATATCGGTGGCCACAGCGACGTGACCGGTGGCGTCGTCGTCGCGCGCGCCAGCTGCAAAATTTTCCCCCGCCTCCGTGATATCCAAGCTCTTTCCGGCGGCGTCCCCTCACCCTTCGATTGCTGGCTCGCTCTCCGCGGCCTCCGCACTTTGCCGTGGCGGATGCGCGCGCATTCCGATAATGCGCTTCGGGTTGCCGAGTTCCTCGCCGGCCATCCGCAAATCGAACGCGTCAACTATCCCGGCCTAACAAGTCATCCCGGCTACGAGATTGCCTGCCGCCAGATGAGCGCCTTTAGCGGCATGCTCTCTTTCGAAGTGAAAGGCGGACGCGAACCCGCGCTCGCCGCCGCCGCGAAGGTCCGCCTCTTCATTCGCGCCACTAGTCTCGGCGGCGTCGAAAGTCTCATCGAACACCGGGCCTCCGTTACCGGCGAAAGCCCGAACACGCCGCAGGGTTTGCTCCGCGTTTCTGTCGGTCTCGAGCATCCCGACGATCTCATCGAAGATCTCGCGCAAGCCTTAAAATGATCCGCGGAAACGCTCTCCCCATCACCGCCCTAGCTTCCGCCTCACAACGCTCGCGAGATCCTGCAATTCTCCCACCCGCAGCAGAAAAGCCACCGCGAAAAATACCAGCCCGCCAGCGCTCACCGTCGTCAACACTCCGACGAGCCTCCAACTCATTCGCTGCACCACGCCCGCCGGAAAAAAGAAGTGTAGCCCGGCCCAGCAAACCGCGCCGAGACACGCTCCCGCCACCAATAATTTTCCCAGCGTCAGCAGCATGGCGCCTGTCTCCAGCTGGCCGGTGTAGCGGCGCATCATCGCGTAGAGCAGGAGAAAATTCACAACCGCGATTACGCTGGTCGAGAGCGCCAGCCCCTGATGCCCCAGACCCATCCGGAACGTCAGCACATAATTCAGCCCCGCATTCAACGCGATCGAAAACAGGCTCACCAACATCGGCAAATTCCGTCGGTCCAGCGCATAAAACGCCGGCGCCAGCACCTTCACCGACGCATAACCGACCAGCCCGATCGCGTAAAAACGCAACGCCCCTGCCGTTTGCAACGTCGACGCCGCCGTAAAACGCCCATGTTGATAAATCAGCCCGATGATCGGCTCCGCTAAAATGATCAGCCCGATCGCCGAAGGAATCGTCAACAGCATCACCAGCCGCAGCGCATGCGCCAGCGCCCCGCGGAATTCCGCCGTATTTCCCTGCGCCGCGCTGCGCGAAATCAGCGGCAACGTCACCGTCGCCACCGCCACCCCGAAAATTCCCAGCGGCAACTGCATCAGCCGAAACGCGATATTCAGCCAGCTCACCGCGCCGTCGGGTAAATAAGAAGCAAAGATGCTGTTGATCAGCACATTCACCTGCACCGCGCTGGCCGCGATCACCGCCGGCCCCATCAACTGCAAAACCTTCCGCACCCCCGGATCGCGCCAACTAAAATCCAGATGAAAGACGTAACCCAGACGGAAGAGCGACGGCACCTGCACCGCCAGTTGCAAAAACCCGCCCACCAGCGTTCCTAACGCCAGACCGACAAGCGCCCGCGACCCAAAGGTGGGATCCAGCCACCAGGCGAAAGCCACTCCGCCCACGATCGATCCCAGGTTAAAGAAACTCGACGCCATCGCCGGCACCCCGAACACGTTCCTCGCGTTCAACATTCCCATCACCAGCGCCGCTAGCGACACCATCAGGATGAAGGGGAACATCACCCGCGTGAGGAGGATGGTGAGGTCCATCTTGGCCGGATCGAATCCCGGCGCCAGTACGCCCACGAGCGACGGTGCCAACACCACGCCCACGAGCGTGACTGCGCTCATAAACACCGTCGTCAGCGTCGCCACCTTGTTCGCCAAACCCCAGGCCGATTGATCGCCCTCCGTCGCGATCTTCTTCGCAAACGTCGTTACAAACGCAGTCGAGAGCGCCCCTTCCGCGAAAAGATCGCGCAACATATTCGGCGCGCGGAACGCGGTCAGAAAGGCGTCCAGGTTGCGGCTCGCGCCAAAGAGCGACGCGATCACCATCTCGCGCACTAATCCCAACAACCGACTACACAGGATCGCCACGCCCACGACCCCCGTCGCGCGCGCGCTCACCCGCTGATTCCCATTCGCCGCCATTGGCGAGGAAGAACGAGCGCGCCGCCCACTTTGCCAAGAGAAAAACTCGACTCCGGCGCGGCCAGGGCATATCGCCGCAATTGCAAGGCGAAATTAGCCGACAGCGGATTTGGGAGACGTGGAGCCTAGGGGGTTCGAACCCCTGACCCCCGCAATGCCATTGCGGTGCTCTACCAACTGAGCTAAGACCCCGTCGAAGACCGGCAATTTTCGACGCCGGCCCATCTTTTGCAAACGCGAACTTCCTCGCCGCCTAGCGAGCCACGATCGAAATATTGCAGCGCTCCGCCGCCGCCAGAAGCTCGGCTTTTTCCAGCAACAAGGTGCGGCCCGCCTCCACTGCAACCACGCGGATTTTTGCCTCAGCCGCAGCTGCAATCGTGGCCGGCCCGATCACGGGCACATCGAAGCGCATATCCTGGTTGGGCTTGGAAGATTTCACTACGACGGCGCCTTTTCGCCCGAGCGCGCCGCCTCGCTTCATGGCTTCGTTCGTTCCTTCAAAAGCCTCCACCGCCAGAACGGTGCCGTTCTTGACGACCACGGTCTGCCCGATATCGAGCCGGCTGACTTCCTTCACAATCTCAAATCCATAGGCGACA
This sequence comes from Chthoniobacterales bacterium, assembly GCA_040004805.1. Lineage (GTDB taxonomy): Bacteria > Verrucomicrobiota > Verrucomicrobiia > Chthoniobacterales > UBA10450 > JACCTI01. The sequence goes on from JBDUAE010000001.1 coordinate 15,329, forward strand.
TCCGCTTCTTCCCGGCGGCTGAGCGCTCGACCGGCGACCAATCCCGCGGGCGCGAGCAAGTCTTCCAGGAAAGTATAAGCCGGCAGCAGCTCAACCCCGGCCTGAGAGAGATCGTGCGCGATCGCGCGGAACAGGCTTTCTGCGTTGCGACGCTTCACCCGCGCCAAAAGCAGAAGCGCCTTCCAGTCGGGCCGGAGATCGAAAAGATTCTTCGGCGCGATCTGGCCCGCCATCATCGCGTGAGTAACTTTGCTGTGGCGGAAATAATTTAAGAGCCGCCCGAGCTGGCCCACGCGGAGCCACTCGATTTCGTCCACCGCTTCTGCGAGTTCGGGCCGAGTTTCGCCGGTAAACGCCGCGGCCACCAACCGCTTCACTCCGGCCGAACGCGCCGCGCGCGCGAGCAGCAGAGGATAAGCGCCATTGCCCGCGATGATTCCAAGAGCGTCGGGCGTTTCCACAACCATGAAAGAGCGCCCCAAGGCGCGTGTCGGCTAATGCCGCCGGCGTTTTACGTGCAACTGCGCCAGCGCCTTCTGCAAAGTGGCTTGGATCGCGGCCACCTCTTCCGCGCCGTGATCTTCCTTCATCGCGGCCTGCGCTCGGGCGACCGCTGCTTCCGCCACGCCTTCATCAATGTTGGAAGCTTCCAACGCGAGGTCGGTCAAAACCGAAACCGCGTCCGCTTTTACTTCCACGAAGCCTTCGCCGACCGCGAGGAAAGTCTCCTTACCGCCCTTCAGCACCCGCAACTCGCCCGGCTTCAATGTCGTCAAGAGCGGGACGTGATTCGGATAAATGCCTAGTTCGCCCTCGGCACCCGTCAGGGTAACCATTTCCACGTCCTCAGAGTAGGCCGTGGCATCCGGTGTAACGATTTCGAGACGGAGAGTCGCGGCCATTAGGCTTCCTTAATCATGTCGATTCCGCCCTTCATATAGAAGTTCGTCTCCGGCACGTCATCGTGTTTGCCGTCGAGAATTTCTTTGAAGCCGCGGATCGTTTCCGGGATCGTGACGTATTCGCCCTTTGTCCCCGTGAAGACTTCCGCGACGGCGAAGGGCTGGCTGAGAAAACGTTGAATTTTGCGCGCTCGCAGCACGGAAAGTTTGTCTTCTGGACTCAATTCGTCCATCCCGAGAATCGCGATGATGTCCTGCAAATCGCGATAACGCTGGAGGACTTTCTGAACGCCACGCGCGACCGCGTAATGCTCTTCGCCCACGATTTCTGGCGCGAGTGATTTCGAAGTCGAAGCCAGCGGATCCACTGCCGGATAAATGCCGAGCTCGGCAATTGAACGCTCGAGCACAATCGTGGAATCCAAATGCGCGAAGGTGTTTGCCGGCGCCGGATCAGTCAAATCGTCCGCCGGGACGTAGACTGCCTGAACCGAAGTGATCGACCCTTTTTTGGTCGAAGTAATGCGCTCCTGCAAGTCGCCCATCTCCGCAGCCAAAGTCGGCTGATAACCAACCGCCGACGGCGTGCGCCCGAGCAAGGCTGACACTTCCGAGCCCGCTTGCGAGAAACGGAAGATGTTGTCGATGAACAACAACACATCTTGATTACGTTCATCTCGAAAATACTCCGTCATCGCCAAGGCGGAGAGCGCGACGCGTAAACGAGCACCGGGAGGCTCGTTCATCTGGCCATAAACCAACGCCACTTTCGACTTACTCAAATCTTTTTGATTGATGACCCCGGCTTCGCTCATCTCCGTGTAAAGGTCGTTCCCCTCACGGGTGCGCTCCCCCACGCCAGCGAAGACAGAGAAGCCGCCGTGGCCTTTCGCGATGTTATTGATCAGCTCGAGAATGACGACAGTTTTGCCGACACCGGCGCCGCCGAACGCGCCCACTTTGCCGCCTTTGGTGAAGGGGCAAATCAAATCGATCACCTTGATTCCCGTCTCGAGAATCGTCGCGCCTGTGTCCTGCTCGGTCAGCTCCGGAGCCTTCCGATGAATCGGATAGCGCTTCGTGAACGCAACCGGACCGCGCCCATCTACCGGATCGCCCGTGACGTTAAAAACGCGCCCCAAAGTTCCTTCGCCTACCGGGACGGAAATCGGGCCGTCCATATCCTTCACCGTCATCCCCCGCTTCAAGCCTTCTGTGGACGACATCGCGATGGAGCGCACCCAATTTTCCCCAAGATGTTGTTGCACCTCGAGCGTCAGCTTGGTGGGAGTGCCGTTCACCTCGTATTCGAGTTCGAGCGCGTTATAAATTCGAGGGAGCGACTTCGTGTTCGCGAATTCCACGTCAACGACGGGGCCGATGACCTGGACGATTTTTCCTGTGTTCATATTTGTGAGTGATTAAGTGCCGACCGCCATTTGTGCGGTCGAGATTTCGAGCAGCTCGGTCGTGATACTGGCCTGGCGCATTTTGTTGTATTCGAGCGTGAGATCCTTGATGAATTGCTTCGCGTTGTCGGTGGCGCTTTTCATCGCCACCATCCGCGCGCTGTGCTCGGAGGCGCGCGCGTCGAGGATCATCTGGAAAACCTGATATTGCAGATAGTAGGGCAGCATCACGTCTAGAACGCCCTCGGGTGACGGTTCGAAAACATATTCACCCATTGAATCGGCATCGGTGGCGACGGAGCTAGCAGAGTCGGCTTGCGCGACCTCAAAATTGGAAATCGGCAGCAGCGTCCGCACCGTCGGCTTTTGACTAATCGTGTTGACGAAATGCGTGTAGAGCACCGAAACGCGGTCGATTTCGCCGCTGAGAAACTTCTCAGTCGCGAACTGGGCGATAGCCTTGGTTTCTGGAAAGGAGGGCGCGTCCTTCAATTCGAAGTCGGCTAAAATCTCACGGCCGGTCCGAACGAGAAACTGTCGCGCCTTGCGTCCAACGACCACGTAAACCGCCTTCTCCGCCTCAAAACTCGCGACTTCGCGAAACAAATTCGTGTTCAGCGCGCCCGCCAGTCCTTTGTCGGTGCTGATCACGATCACGAGTTCCTTCTTCACCTCGCGCACCTGAAGAAGTGGGTGGAGTTTCGGATCGGTCCGTTGTTGCAGTGAAACCAGGACGCGGTTCATCAGCCCAGCATAGGGTCGACCCGCGATCGCGTGCTGTTGCGCCTTGCGCATCTTCGAAGCCGCGACCATCTGCATCGCTTTTGTGATCTGCGCGGTATTACGGATCGATTTGATCCGGCGCCGGATGTCTTGCGTATTGGCCATTCCTTAAGGTCTCTTATTCGCCGTGGGAGCCATGAAATTTGAGGTCAAATTGCGACTTCAAGTCCGGCGCGAGGGATTCGACGAGCGAGATCATTGAAAGGTGCTCTTGAACTCGTCCAAAGCGCCGGCCAGTTGACCTTCGAGATCTTTATCCAACGCCTTCTTTTCCAGGATCGTATTCAAGATGCTTTCCTTTCGTGTGCGCAGGTATTCCTGAAGTTTGAGCTGGAATTCCTTCACCTTCTCCACCGGCACGGAATCGAGATAGCCGTTCTGCATTGCCCAAAGCACCGCGACTTGTTCCTCCACCGGAATCGGGTTGTACTGAGTCTGTTTGAAGAGTTCAACAATGCGCGCGCCGCGATCCAGTCGTGCCTTGGTGCCCGCGTCGAGATCGGAACCGAATTGCGCGAAGGCCGCGAGCTCGCGGAACTGAGCGAGGTCGAGCTTAATTTTGCCGGCAACCTGTTTGATCGCCTTAATCTGGGCCGCGGAACCGACACGGCTAACCGAGAGACCCACCGAGATCGCAGGGCGCACGCCTTGGTAAAACAGGTCCGTTTCGAGGTAGATTTGCCCGTCCGTGATCGAAATCACGTTCGTCGGAATGTAAGCTGAAACGTCGCCGGCTTGAGTTTCGATAATCGGCAGTGCGGTTAACGACCCGCCACCCGCTTCTTCGGTCACGCGCGCGCTCCGTTCGAGCAAACGCGAGTGGAGATAGAAAACATCGCCCGGATAAGCCTCACGACCCGAGGGCCGCTTCAGAACCAGCGACACCTGCCGATACGCTACCGCATGCTTCGAGAGATCATCGTAGACGATGAGCGCATCCATTCCGTTATCCATGAACCACTCGCCAATCGCCGCCCCGGCAAACGGCGCGAGATACTGGTTCGCCGCCGTATCGGAAGCTGGCGCGGAAACAATCGTCGTATACGGCATCGCCCCGTTTGCTTCCAGCACCGAGAGGGCCCGCGCGACGTTCGAATTTTTCTGCCCGATCGCGACATAGATGCAATAGAGCGGACGAAAATCCTTCAGCTTGCCTTCTTCGCCGGCTTTGTTGAGCTTCGCCTGGCTGATAATGGTGTCGATCGCAACCGTCGACTTACCCGTCGCGCGATCACCGATGATCAGTTCGCGCTGTCCGCGCCCGATTGGAATCATGGCGTCGATCGCCATGATGCCTGTCTGCACCGGCTGGTTGACGCTCTTCCGTTTGATCACGCCCGGCGCGATTTTTTCCAACGGATACGACGCCTCCGCTTTGATCGGGCCTTTGCCGTCGAGCGGTTCGCCGATCGTGTTCACGACGCGGCCGAGGAGCGCTTTGCCGACGGGCACTTGGAGGAGTTTGCCGGTAGTTTTGACCTCGTCGCCTTCCATCACCTTCGTGGTGTCGCCCAGAATAATCGCGCCGACTTCTGTTTCCTCAAGGTTCAGAGCGAGACCGAAAACGCCGCTGGAGAATTCGATCATCTCGTTCAACATCACGTCGCTCAGCCCTTCAATGCGGGCTACGCCGTCGCCGGTCTCGCGAACGACGCCGACGTTACTCTTGCTCGTCGAGGTCTTAAGGCCTGCGATCTGCGTTTCGATGTCTTCAAGGATGGTGCTCATAAAAATGCTTTCTAAAGTTGCTGTTGCAGACGCTGGAGCCGATTCCGCACGCTGCTGTCCCAAACGTCACTGCCAATGCGGATCCGCATTCCGCCAAGCAGCTCCGGGTTCACCAAAAAATCCATCGCTAGATCCGCGCCGTATTTGCGCTTCAAGTTTTGCGTTAGCAGGCTCTCCGCGTCCGACGTCATTTCAGTCGCGCTCTCGATCGTGGCACTGCGCTTATCTACTTCGAGGCGCAAAAGACGGCGATAGGCGTCTAGAATTTTGAGGTAATTCCGCGGCTTCTGCTCGATCAACGTTTTCACCAGTTGGTTCACCCGGCCGCGGTCGAGGTGACCATCCGCAAAGCTGGAGCGCAAAAGCTGCCGGGAAACCTGTCGGGCTTCTTTGTTGATCTTCATCGGGAACTAGGAGGCGAGTTGACGCGTCGCCTCTTCCTGGAGCCGCCGCTGATCGTCGCTGTTAAGTATCTTCCCGGTGACTTTCGCGGTCGTATCCACCACGAGCCGGCCGAGTTCGCGCTTCAGCTCCGTCATCGTCTTCTCATGCTCGATCGCACTCGCTTCGCGGGCTTTCGCTACGATTTGTTCGGCTTCCGCGATCGCTTCCTGCTGCTTCCGCTCCGCCACGTGGCCGGCGCTTTCGCGCGCTTCGTCGATCATTTTCTGCGCCTGCGTGTTGGCCTTCGCCAAAATCTCCGCATAACGCTGCTCCGCTTCAGCCAGCTGGGTCTTAATTTTATCCGCGTTCAGCAAGCCTTCCGCGATGCGTTGCCGACGCTCTTCCAGCACCTTCAGAATCGGTTGATAGGCAAAGCGACGCAGCAGCAGGGCCACGATGATAAAACTCACCACCTGCGAGAGGAAAATCTTCAGGTCGAAACCGAAGGTTTCCCCCGTCGAGCGAGCGATATCCACCAACCCACCGGCTTGAGCGAGAAAAGGGTTCATGTTCGAAATGAGCAAGAGCGCACTCCGGCCGACTTACTTGACCAGGAAGAGCGCGTAAAACACGATCGCTTCCGCGAACGCGATCGCGAGAATCGCCTGAACCAGAATCGGAGTAGCGGCACCAGGATTGCGACCGACCGCGGAGGCGGCGCCCATGCCGATCAAACCGACGCCAATAGCGGCGCCAAGAGCTGCGAGACCGACGTGAATGCTGCCGGTCATTTCTGCGAGGAGTGGTAGTATCATATTATTTCTGTTGGTTGTTTCATCGAGCGATCTCCGCGGGAACCACGGTCCGATCGCCGAAATTTTTTAGTGGTGAGCGCCCTCTGGCGAATCGTGCTGAGTAATCAGGAGGGTAAACACCGCGGTGAGGAGCATAAAGACGAGCGCTTGCACCACGCCCACCAGCAACTCCATGAAGTAAAAAGGAATCGGAATCAGCCACGACAGCGCCGGAACGATATGACTCATCGCTTCCAGCATAATTTCGCCTGCGTAAACGTTCCCGAACAACCGGAAGCTAAGCGAGACCGGGCGGAACAAAATCGAAACCACCTCGAGCCAACCCACGATGAAGAAAATCACAACCATCAGGACCTTGAGGACGCCGGACGTCTTTCCCTTTGGACCAAAAAGATGCACGATGACTCCGCCGACGCCGTTGGCCTGAATCGCCCAGATGATCCAGCAAATGAAGAAGACGCAGGCCATCGCGAAGGTGAGATTGAGGTCTGCATTCGCGCCGCGCAGGAGTGGACGGTCCACATGAAACGCCCCATTCGCGGTATAGTGTCCCCAGCCCACCGTGCCGACTCCGGGAACCAACCCGAACCAGTTCAGAAACAAGATGAAGATGAAAATCGTAGCGAAGAACCAGAACGTCTTCTTCACCAACTCCGAGCCAATCATACTCTCCAGAAAGTTATAGAGGCTCTCCACCATCCATTCCCAGAAGTTCTGCAACCCTGTCGGCACTTGCTTGATCTTGCGGGTCGCGAGTTGCGCAAAAAGAATGATCAGCGCGGCCACGCTCCACATCACCACCATCGAGTTTGTGATCGCGAACTTGCCGAGATGAAATAGCGGTGTCGCCTTCAGCGGCAAGGTGTGCTCCTCTTCCGCAGCGTGACCTTTCTCGACCACGGATTCGGCCGCGCCCGCAGTCTCGGTTTTCTGCGCAACGAGTGGCCCGGAGAAGCCCGCCACGAAAGCGAAAACAAGGGTCAGAGTTAACAGAAAACGGTGAGGCATGCAGCTGGAGATTGGCGAGCGGCCCGATGCACTTCGTCGGTGCCATAGCCGTGATGGCTACGCAGTTAACGCAAGGGGCGTCGCGCGCTTACCAAAGCCTGTTTTGTCAGATTGACAAGAGACTTTCGGACCTTTTTTCGCCCGAAATTCTCGCGCCCGCAGCGTCGACTCAAGGTGCTGTCGTTTCCGCGGAAACTTCCGCCGGCGCGGGCTCGTTCGTGTCGGCTAACCAGCCCCGCAATTTGTCCTTAATCGCCTCGATCCCCTCACCCATTTCTGCGGAAATCGGAATGACATCAATATTCGAAAAACGCTCTCGCACGATCGCGAGGTTTTCCCCGCTGTCGGGTAAGTCCATCTTATTGGCCAGAATGCACCACGGCCGCTGCGATAATCTCGCATCGTAAAGATCGATCTCCCGCCGCAGGCTGCCCAGATCTTCCACCGGGTGCCGGCCTTCACTTCCCGCGATGTCGACAACAAAAAATAGACAACGACAGCGCGTAATGTGCCGCAGGAAATCATGCCCGAGCCCGACATTCCGGTGCGCGCCTTCGATCAATCCCGGGATGTCCGCGATGGTCGCGCGTCGATAGTCATCCAACTCCACCACGCCCACGCTGGGACGCAAAGTCGTGAACGGATACGCCGCCACCTTCGGGTGCGCGGCCGAGATTTTCCCCAGCAAAGTCGATTTGCCGGCATTCGGATAACCGACCAGGGCCGCATCCGCGATCGTGCGCAATTCCAAGAGAAAATGCCCGTGCTCGCCTTCGATTCCCTCGGTGTACTGGACCGGCGCGCGATTCTTCGCGCTCTTGAAATGGACGTTTCCCTTGCCGCCCTTCCCTCCCTCGCAGAGCACGAAGCGCTGACCGTCTTCATCCAAATCCGCGACCTGTTGCGCCAACGGATCGATCTCCGGCGTCGGACCAGCCGCGAACTCGGACGCGCCGTCGGTCGAAAGCTTGCTTTCGAAATCGGGCTCGCTCGGCTGCTCCTCGACCTCCACTTCATCCCCTTCCTCGCGGCGCGGAATCGGTGCCGCCGCCCGATAGACGATGGTGCCGATCGGGACCTTCACCACTTTCGAAGCCGCGCCGCGCCCATGCATTTTCTTGCCCAAGCCGTGCTCGCCAGGTTTTGCCTTAATGATGGGCTCGTAGAACAGATTCGCCAGATTATCGGTGTGCACGTCCGCCTGAAGAATCACATCGCCGCCGCGGCCACCATCCCCGCCATCCGGCCCCCCTCGTGGGACAAATTTCTCGCGCCGAAAACTAACGCAACCGCGTCCGCCGTTCCCGGCCTGTGCATAAACTTTGATTCGATCGACAAACATTTGGAAACCCGCTCGTTAGTCGCAAAGGTGCCATGATTCGGCCTCCTGTCACTTCCCCGCGGGTGTGAGCAGACTGGCGTAGAGCGCTTTTGTCTCCCGCGCGATCGCGCTCCAACTGAATTTTTCTTCCGCGCGTTTTCGGCCGGCCCGACCGAACCGTTCGCGCAGCGCGGGATCAGCGATCAGGCGGTTGACGCGATCCGCGAAGTCCCGCGCGAAACGCTCCGGGTCTTTTGCTTCAAAAGGGCTCTCCGCCATTTGTTCCAGCGGCACCAAAAAACCGGTCTCGCCGTCGACTACGACCTCTTTAATTCCGCCAACCGCGCTCGCCACCACAGCCGTTTCGCAAGCCATCGCTTCCAGGTTAATGATGCCGAAAGGTTCGTAGATGGACGGACAACAGAACACCGCCGCGTGCGAGTAAAGTTCGTAGACGCTCTTTTTGTCCACCATCTCACGAATCCAGATCACGCCCTCGCGGGTCTCGCTCGCCTTGGCTACAGCTTCCTCCATTTCCCGCCCGATCTCAGGCGTGTCGGGAGCGCCTGCGCAAAGCACCACCTGACAACTCGGATCCATATACTCGATCGCGCGGACTAAATGGATGATCCCTTTTTGCCGCGTGATCCGACCGACGAACAAGACGAAGGGCCGCGTCAGGTCAATCCCGAAACGTGCCAGTGCCGCAGTCGTCTCCACCTTGTGATATTCGTCGAGATCGATGCCGTTATAGATCACGTGCAAACGCTTCTCCTCGATCTGAAAAAGACGCGCGATGTCCGCCCGTGTTTCGCGCGAGACTGCGATCACCGCGTCCGCCATTTCCAGCGCCGTCTTCTCCAGCCAGACCGTGAAATCATAACCGCCGCCGAGTTGCTCCCGCTTCCACGGCCGCAGCGGCTCAAGCGAGTGCACTGTGATCACGAGCGGAATCCCGTAGTTTAATTTCGCCAGGATCCCTCCCCAATGACTGTACCAAGTGTGGCAATGCACCAGATCTGCGTCGATCCCCGCCGTGTTAAAATCCGTGCAACGCCCCACCGCTCCGAAGACCGATCGCAACGGTGGCGGGCAATCGAACCCGGATTGATCGACTTCGAAACCACGCACGCGCAAATTGCCGTCGACGCTCTCTTGCTCGCCAAAGCAACGCACTTCCACCGGCATTGTTTTCGCCAATTCACGCGAAAGATAATCCACGTGCACGCCTGCGCCGCCGTAAACATGTGGCGGGTACTCATTCGTGAGGAGAAGCGCTTTCACCGCAGGCGTTGTAATCCCGTGGTTGTTGGATCGCAAGGAGAGGCTGGCGAAGGCTTCGTCTCAACCGAGCCGCGTTTGCGCGTCGCGTTCGGCTACGCCTTAACCTTCAAGAGCAGCACAGGAATGTTCACCTGGTGACGAACTTTATCCGCGGTACTCCCGTACAAAATATCGCCAACAAGACGATGGCCATGCGTCGTCATCGCGATGAGTTCTACACCGGACTCTACCGCGAGCTTGATGATCTCGGTCGCCGGGTCGCCCATGGCTAAAACCGAACTCGCCTCGAATCCTTCCGCCGTCAGCTCCTCCTGTACGCTCTGGAGATATTTTCGATCCTGCTGCATCTCTTCGCTCTCCTGCAGCCCGAGCTGATTAAAATTCCGCGCCGCCCAACCGTCCGCCACGTGCACCAAAATCAACTTCGCCTTCGTCATCTGGGCCAGCGGCCGGATGTGCTCGAGAATGGTCCGGTCGGTCTCGCGATTTTCCACCGGGATGAGGATTGTCTTGTACATCGGTTAAGGCGTGGGCGAGGGCAATCCGAGGAAGCCGTAGAACGCTTTCAGCATGGGGCCGGGCAGGAAGGTGTCGAAGAGTAATTTTACATTTAGCGCGATGATGAGGACGGCTGTAGTCCAGCCGAGAATTCTGATCCAGATCGGGTTGACGAATTCCCCCATCTTGGCTTTTTCGTCGGTGAAACGCATGAGCGGCCAGACGGCAAAGCCGAGCTGCATGCTGAGCACGACCTGGCTGGCAATGAGTAACTCTGTCGTCTTGCCTTCGCCAAAAAGGCCGATCACGAGTACGGCGGGAACGATCGCGATGCCGCGAGTGATGAGCCGGCGCAGCCACGGCCGGAGGCGGATGTTGATGAAACCTTCCATCACGATCTGGCCAGCGAGCGTGCCGGTAAGGGTGGAGTTTTGCCCGGAAGCGAGGAGCGCGACGGCGAAGAGAATGCTGGCGATGCCCACGCCGAGCATCGGGCTGAGCAGCTTGTAGGCATCCTGGATTTGGGCTACGTCCTCGTGCCCCGACCAGTGAAAGACCGCGGCGGCGACGATCAGAATGGCGGCGTTAACGAAAAGCGCGAGGGTGAGCGCGACGGTGGAATCGATCGTGGCGAACTTGATCGCCTCGCGCTTTCCGGCGGATGTTTGCTCGAACTTGCGCGTCTGCACGATGGAGGAATGCAGATACAAATTATGCGGCATGACGGTCGCGCCGATGATGCCGATCGCGACATAAAGCATCCCCTGATTGGTCACGATCTGCGTGCTCGGCACGAAACCGAGGAGCACGCCAGTGAGACTCGGCTGGGAAAAGAAGAGTTCCGCCGCGAAACAGGCGCCGATCGTGGCGATGAGCGTGATCACGACCGCTTCGATGTAGCGAAAGCCTTTGTTTTGCAGGAACAGGACCAAAAGCACGTCGAACGCAGTAATGACGCAGCCCCAGACCAGCGGGATGCCGAAGAGCAGTTGGAGAGCGATGGCTGAGCCTACGACCTCCGCCAGATCGCAGGCCGCGATCGCGATTTCGCAAAGAACCCAGAGAAACCAAACCGTGGGCGTAGAGTAATGATCGCGGCAGGCCTGCGCCAAGTCGCGACCGGTGCCAACACCGAGCTTGATGCACAAGTGCTGGAGCAGAATCGCCATCAGATTCGAAATCAGAACGACCGTGAGCAGCGTGTAGCCATATTGCGCGCCGCCCGCGAGATCGGTCGCCCAGTTGCCTGGGTCCATATAGCCGACCGCCACGAGAAATCCGGGGCCAGAAAAAACAAGCAGCTTCCGCCAGAAGGAGGCGTTCGCCGGCACTGCGATACTCCGATGCACCTCCGGCAGCGAGTACTCCCCGGCTTGACGGCGCCATCCGCTCGCGGATTTCAGTTTAGGAGCTTCATCCATAACAAAAACCGCAGGGCTTCGCACTCACTGCGAGAAGGAGAAAGTAGCCGATAATCAGATCACGCATCAAGTTAGGCCTGACTAACTTCTTTATTTTATCCAATTTGTCTATCCACAGACAAACTTATTTTCTTTTGACTACAATTTTTCACCTTTTAT
>JBDUAE010000080.1:0-8288 GCA_040004805.1 Chthoniobacterales bacterium
GCACGCGGCGTCTTCGGGAACATTACGGCCGCTGCTCCCGGCGGAGCGGGCAACTTCCAGACCAACACCTCGAACAGCTTCCCGGCTGGCTCCGCTTCGGTGATGAACTTCACCCCGAACGTGAACCTCTCGAACCACTTCGTCGGTGCGCTCGATACCACCGGCCAGCTCTTCGTGAAAGGCAACGTCTTTAGCGGAACGGGTCTGGTCGATCTCCTGATCGATATCCAGGGCTATTTCATCTAGGCCCTTCGGTTCCTTCCTTCCAAAGGCCCGCGGCACTCGTTGTCGCGGGCCTTTTCTTTGCCGACTTTCGGCGGGCGAGGGAAAGAGGTTAGGATAGTCGCCAAGTGAAGGCGCGCACACGGCTCTCGCCGTTACCCTGCCATGATAAGCGCGCTTGTTTCCACACGCGCGCGCTCCAGAATACGCCTCGTGCCTTCCCATTCCCCCACGCACGATCTCGTTCTCACCGGCATTCCGCGCAGCGGGACCAGTCTCTTGTGCAATCTCCTGCATCGTTACGGCAATTGTGTGGTGATTAATGAACCCGAGGCTGTTAGCGAAACCTTCGACCGTGGGGAAGCCCCGCGCCACGTCCCGGGCCTCTATCATGAACTGCGCGCGGCCGTGCGCTGCGGTCTCCCCGTTCGCAATAAATTTCGGGAACGACAAGTCGTGCAGGATACCACCTTGGAACACACCATCGCCGCCTATCATCCCGTGGTGGAGAGCAGCGATTTTATTCTCGGAACTAAGGACACGCTGGCCTACCTCACCGGACTCCGCACCTTGCGCGTGGCGATGCCAAGGGCGCGGTTTGTAGCCTGTGTCCGTGATCCGTTGCAAACGATCGCTTCCTGGAAGGCGAGCTTCGTGCATCTGCGAGAAGCATCCTTGCCCGAGGTTTTCTTCCGGGAACCTTCCGCGCTCGCACTGCGCGACGACGAACGCATCGCCCTCGGAAAAATCGAGGCGATCACCGCCCTGCCCGAACGCCGTGCCCAGTGGTGGAACTTTCTCGCGGAGCGGATTCTCGAAGAACTCGAGCACGGACTCACCGTCATTCGCTATCACGAGCTGATCCAGGATCCAGCTGCAGTGGTGGAAGGCATTCTTGAAGGTTGGCCCAAAGGGAGCCTGCGTGTTCCACTCACGCTGAACAGGGTGACGCGCGCGCGAACTCCGCTGGAACCAGCGGACTACGAGGCAATCGCCGACCTTTGCACGCAGACGGCGCAAGCTTTGGGTCTTCCCTCCGAACAACCTGCTCTCGCGTAAGCGCCGCGCGGCGATATTCGCATTTCTACCTGGTTGCGCGCAACGACGGTTGCTCCGCGTGCACTGATCCGTAATCGTGGCTAATGCCGGTGCCGCCAGAGAGCAATCCCCCACCCGCGGCCTTTGTCGTAGGGGTTCCGCGGAGCGGAACGACTCTGCTCCGGATGATGCTCGATAGCCATCCAGACATGGCCATGGGGCCGGAGAGCCATTTCTATTTCGAGATGCTGAAGTTGGCGCCAGACACGCCAGCGAAGTTTCTCGACTTCCTCACTCATTTTTTTGCGTGGCCGGATTTTGGCATTCGTGCGGAGGAGTTGGAGCAGGAGTTGGCCGCGCTTGAGCCCTTTACCCTCACCTCCGGTCTGAGGACGTTTTACGCCCTCTACGCCCGTCGCTTCGGCAAATCGCGCTGGGGCGAGAAGACGCCGGACTACGGCACCATCATGCCCGAAATCCAGAAGCTCCTGCCTGAAGCCCGCTTCATTCACATTATCCGGGACGGCCGAGACATCGCGCTTTCGCGCCGGCACCTATGGTTTGGGCCCGGCGAAAGCATCTTCGCGCAGGCGGAAGATTGGATCCAATGGATCAGGCGTGCGCGTCAGGCGGCGCCATCTCTCACTCATTATCTGGAAGTGCAGTACGAGCAGTTGTTACTAAACCCGGCCGAGGTGCTGGAAAAAATCTGCGCGTTCCTTGAGCTGCCTTTCCGCGAGGAAATGTTGCTCTACCATGAAAGTGCGGCGGAGAAGCTGAGCGTGTTGAAAGGGTGGCCGGAGCTCAACCTCACTGGAGAACAATTACAATCGGTCCTTCGCAACACCACACTACCGCCGCAACTCGACCGCGCCGCGCGCTGGAAAAGAGAGATGACACCTGCTGAAGCCGCCGATTTTGAAGAAATCGCAGGCCCACTTCTAAAGGAACTAGGCTACGAAACTTCGCTCCTTTTATCGGGCGTGTCAGCCGCACCACCTGCCCAGAGTTCCACGAAACGCTCCCAGACTCACACCGTCAGTGCTCTTCTCCTGACCGATGGCATTACCGTCGAAAGCCGAGCTTGGTTCCATCGCGTCCGGGCTCAGGTGGACGAACTCGTAATCTGGATCGACACCCAAAAAGCTTCGGCCGAGACCGAAGAGCACGCCCGGGCGCTCGGAGCGCGCATCGAATATTTCGCAGCCGACGGAATTTGCGATCATCACCTCTCCCGCGCGATGGAATCCTGCCGCGGCGATTGGATTTTGCGATTGGACAGCGATGAGGAACTCAGCCCGGAGTGGGACCAGGGAAACTGGCGGGAGCTCCTTTCCTACGATTACGCCAGCTTCGCTCTTCCACGTTATTGGCTAACTCCGGCTGGGAAGTATCTCGCGGCGGCGCCTTGGGTGCCCGATTTCCAGATTCGCCTCTATCGAAATTCTCCGTCCCAAATTCTTTTTCCGGGAGGCGTCCACGGCACGATGGAGATAAACGGCCGACGCGGATTCTGCCGCAGCCTCGCCCTTTATCATCACGTCCTCCGCATCAATTCGCGCGCGCAACGCGAGGCCAAAATTCGCTTTTATCAGAACTTTGCCGGCCCCGATCTGGGTTACTTTTATTTGTTCGAGGAGCATCATCTTCCTGAGCATGCGTTGCCGCCGTCCTCAAAGGTGGATCCGAAATCCGAGATCATCCGGATGGGCCTGATGTATCCGGAAGAAGCGAAATCGGTTTCCCTGGAAATCTTGGAAGCGCCCACGTTAGTTGCTCCCGCAGAATTATTCTGGCCGCGTGTCCAGGTGTGGAATCGGGGCGAGCGACCACTTCGCTCGGGGCCGCCATATCCGGTTTATCTTTCCTATCACTGGCTCGAAGCGCAATCGCGCCGCAGCCTCGATTTTAACGGTCAACGCACCCATCTTTTTCCGTCCGTCGAGCCGCAGGCGTCACAAATCTTTTCGATGTTCGCAGTCGCGCCTGCGACACCAGGCGACTACCTCCTCCAAATTACAATCGTGCAGGAACTTGTGCGCTGGTTCGAGGATGTAAATCCCGAAATCGTGAGGGAAACGCTCGTCCGGGTTCGACCCACTGACACTGCGACATCGCTTAGCGCAACGATTGCACAAACTGATCCCGCTCCGCCATAAGCCGATCAAAAAGCGCAGTTGCATCATCACACCGCGGCCAAAAATGATCGTAATACTGGATCGTCGTCGGACGCATTCCAAATGGACGAGTCCCACAGCCATGATGATAAAATAAGTCGAAATAAATCGCGGCCAGGAACTGGTGAGGCGAGATCCGGTTGGTCTTAATCAGCGGAAACCAATCTTCCCGCGGACCCGCCGCGGCGATGTCGGTAAATTTTTCGCCCAAAAAATTCACGCCCTCCTCCACCACGAAATCCAGACACGCCGGATCGGCCGTGTAGAGGACGCAGGGATGCGGAAAGAGGTGCAGGTTTTCCACCCGCGCCGGTGAAGCGAAACGCTTCCCGGCACGCCCCATAGCTTGGTCGAGCAGAGCGATCCATCCTTCGCGCACCGGAAAGCAATCGCTATCCAGAATCAGATAGCGGTCGTAACGCCGATGCCGGAATTCGTCCCGCAAAGCGTGCAAGCCCTCCAGATGGCTGGGCGTGGCCTCCCGTCGTTCCGCTCCGCGACCGATGATGGTGGAGCGCTGGAAGATGGTCTCGTCCGCCTGATTTAGATAAACGAAATGATCGTAGCCGTCCGTAGTACGATCCAGCGCCTGCAATTGCATTTCGAGCCACTGCGCGTTGTGCCCCAAGCCTGAGAAAACCGAGCCGACTGCCAAGCTCGGCTGGCTCACGAGCTTGTCCGGAGTGAACCGAGGCGGCGCGCGACTTCCTCTGCATTCTCCCGGCTGTTGAAAGCCGAGATTCGAAAAAAGCCTTCACCGCAGGAACCGAAGCCGCTTCCTGGCGTGATGACAACGTGCAAATCGTGCAACATTCGATCAAACATTTCCCAACTCGTTAGACCCGCGGGCGTCTTCACCCAAATATATGGCGCGTTGGTTCCTCCAAACACTCGCAAACCGGCCGCTTCCGTCGCCATTCGCAAGATACGGGCGTTCCCCATGTAATGCTCAATCAGGCCGCGCACCTGTGCCTTTCCAGCCTCGCTATAAAGCGCTTCGGCACCACGCTGCACCGGATAGCTCACACTATTCGCTTTCGTACTCCAACGCCGATGCCACAAGGAATGCAACGGCAGGGTACGTCCATCCTCGGTCTGCGCCTTCACCGTTTTCGGCATCACCGTAAAACCACAACGGACCCCGGTAAATCCGCCGGTCTTCGAGAAACTCCGGAACTCAATGGCACATTCGAGCGCGCCGGGAATCTCGTAAATGGAATGCGGAATCTCGGGCTCGCTAATGTAGCCTTCGTAGGCAGCGTCATAGAGCAGGAGCGCCTTGTGTTCCTGTGCATATTCCACCCAGCGCGTTAACTGCGCGCGCGTCGCGACCGCTCCGGTCGGGTTATTCGGGAAACAGAGGTAGACGATGTCGGCATGGTCTCGCGGTGGCTCCGGCACGAAGCCGTTCGCTTCAGTACAGGGCAAGTAAACGATGCCTTCGTAGCGCCCGTTTTTCTGGGCCGCGCCGGTGTGTCCGGCCATGACGTTAGTGTCGACATACACGGGATAAACCGGATCCGTAATCGCGATCTTGTTCTGATGACCGAGAATATCGAGAATGAACCCGCAGTCCGACTTCGAGCCGTCGGAAAGGAAAATGTCGTCGTCGGCAATTTCGATTCCCCGTGCTCGATAATCGTGCCCGGCAATTTTCGAGCGGATGAATTCGTAGCCCTGTTCAGGACCATAACCGCGGAACGTCTCCCGATGCGAAAGATCGTCGATCGCTTGGTGCATCGCCGCGATTGCCGCCGCGGGAAGCGGTTCCGTGACATCGCCAATCCCGCAGCGAATAATCTCGGGCGCAATTTCCGGATGCTCCGCGCAAAATTGCTGCACGCGCCGCGCCACCTCTGGAAAGAGATAGCCAGCCTGCAGCTTGAGATAATTCTCGTTGAGGTACGCCATAAGCCCGGTAGCCGACCGCCGATGGTCGGACCGCTAAACGTGGATTGTTAGGCTGCGTCGTAGCGCTTCGCCACCTCGGCCCAGTTCACGGTATTCCACCAAGCCTTCAGATAGTCGGGCCGGCGATTCTGGTAGTTCAGATAGTAGGCGTGTTCCCACACGTCCACTCCCAGGACTGGCGTGTTCCCATCCATCAGCGGGCTGTCTTGATTCGCGGTCGAGACGACTTCCAGCTTGCCGCTTTTATTCTTGATCAACCACGCCCAACCGCTCCCGAAACGCGCAGCACCGGCCGCACCGATTTTTTCTTTCAGGCCTTCGAGACTACCGAAGGTCGAATTGATGTCGTCGGCTAATTTTCCGGAAGGCGAGCCGCCGTTCGGCCCCATGATTTGCCAGAAAAAGGAATGGTTGGCGTGCCCACCGCCATTATTGCGCACCGCAGTCCGAATAGCTTCCGGCACCGCATTCAAATCACTGATCAAATCCTCGATCGATTTTGCAGCCAGCTCCGGCTTATCCTCGAGCGCTTTGTTGACGTTGGTGATGTACGCTTGGTGATGTTTGGTGTGATGAATTTCCATCGTCCGCGCATCGATGTGGGGTTCAAGCGCGTCGTAGGCGTAGGGAAGTTTCGGTAGTTCGTAAGCCATAATCGCTACCGTCCGGCGCGAAGCCGAGCCCGTCAATTCCGCGGGACACACATCCCGATTTGCGGGGACGGTTACTCGCAGCGGAAAAAGCTCGGATAATGCCCAAGCCCGCTGCGGTAATTCACATAGGTGGCCAGGGCCATGAGCGGAAAATTCTGCCGATACATGTCGTACTTGAGATAGAATACGCGCGGAAATCCCGTGCCGGTAATTTGCGGTTCATCCCACGCGCCGTCGCGGCGTTGCGTGAGCAAAAGATAACGCAATCCTCGCTGCACACTCGGGCGGTCGAGATCACCACACGCGCAAATTCCCATCAACGCCCACGCCGTCTGCGAGGCGGTGCTTTCGCCTTTGCCCTTCAAAACCGGCGTATCGTACGACGCGCAGGTTTCACCCCAACCGCCGTCTTCATTCTGGCAACTCTCCAGCCAATCGCGTCCGCGCAAGATCCAGTCCTTCGTCATATCGGCTTTGATGGCGCGCAGTCCGCGCAACACCTGCCAGGTGCCGTAGATATAATTCACGCCCCAGCGGCCGTACCACGATCCATCGTCATCCTGCGTGTCGATTAAATATTGCACCGCTCGCCGCACCCAAACCGGCTTTCCCTCCACCCCGAGGTAGCCGAACAGTTCCAGCGTCCGCGCGGTCAAATCACTACACGTCGGATCGAGAATCGCATTGTGATCAGCGAATGGCATATCCTCGAGCCAGTGCTGCGTCACCTCCTTATCGAAGGCCGCCCAGCCGCCATCTTTGCACTGGAAGCTTAGCTGCCAGCCAAGCGCGCGTTGAAAGAGCGCGTCGAATTCTTCCTTCTTACTCGGTTTCGCCAGGCGCAGGCCCATCAGGACCATGGCGGTGTCGTCGGTGTCGGGGTAATAAACGTTATTGTATTCGAACGCCCACCCGCTTGCTTCCGGATGCGGATTGTTCACTGCCCAATCGCCGCGCACACGCACCTCTTTGTCGACTAACCACGCCGCTGCTTTTTGCAGCGCCGGATGCTCCGCAGAAATCCCTGACTCCGCCAGCGCGATCATATTGATCGACGTATCCCAAACCGGTGACAGACACGGCTGAATCCGGAAGTCCTCCGGGTCGTCCACGAAAAGACCGCGGAAATCCTTCAGCGCCTTCACGTAAACCGGATGCGAAGTCGAGTAACCGAGAGCACGCAACGCGATCAACGCATTTAACATCGCCGGGAAAACCGTCGCGAGACCGTCACTGCCCTCGCCGATTCGCTCGAGCATCCAACGCTCGGCCTCTTCCAGCGCGCGTTTGCGCATGGGCCGCCAGCCGAGCTTCGAAATCAGCTTCAGAGCGTGATCGCCGCGCAAAAAGAAATTCCGCCAGGCGAAAAACCGCTGGTCGCGCGGAAGGGTGAAATCCTTGTTCTCGGTTCCGAGCGGATAGAGTTCGTGCAGTTGCTTCAACCCCGGCAATCCGCGGGTGGGTTTGAAGTGATTGATAATCGCCAGCGGCACGAGCATGGCCCGGCTCCACGAGGACATCCGATAGAGATTAAACGGGGCCCACTTCGGCAGCAGAATCATCTCCACCGGAATCGAAGGCAGGTAATGCCAAGGAAATTGCCCGAGCAAAGCCAAATAAAGCTTACTGAAAGTGTTCATGCGCGGGATGCCGCCCAAGCGCAGAATGTTCGCCCGAGCTTCCTGCATGAAGGGCAGGTCCGCGGAATGGCCGGCCAGTTTCAGCGCGAAGTACGCTTTCACCGACGCGTTCACTTCGCTCGGGCCGCCGTAGTAAATATTCCAACCGCCGTCCGGCAGTTGCCGCTTCATGATGTGGCGCGCGCAGCGCTGCTGGAGCGATTCGTCCACGTCACCCAGCCAGTGCATAAAGAGCACGTAATCGGAGCAGAGCGTGCTATCGACCAACAACTCGCCGCACCAGTGCCCATCCGGATGTTGCTGGCGGAGCAAGTTCTCCTGCGCACGCGCGATCGCGCTGCTCATATCGGGCAGCACCGGAGAAAACGCCGGCGTAGCCGCGGGCGAAGCGCTTGGCAACGGAATTACGTTCGACGAAGCGGGAGGCACGACTACGAAGCGACGGCTTGCAGGTCCGCTTTCTTGCCCGTGAGGTGGCCATTGCCGGAAGTCACGCCGTTAAACGCCAGCACTTCGCTGCCACGACCAGTTGGCATCGGCCGCGCGCCGAAATTGAATTTGATTGTCTTCCAGGTGTCGCCTTTTTGCGCATTTAAACCCAGGCTCGCAGTCGGCTCGTAGCCGCAATGCGTCATGCAATTCTCGCA
>JBDUAE010000385.1:0-2477 GCA_040004805.1 Chthoniobacterales bacterium
GCAATCCCGATGTTCCGCGTCCTTTCGAGCGGGAACTTGCGGTTCGGCGAATTCGGATTCGTCGATTTTGGTTTGTCTAAAGTCGCAGTAGCCATGAGCCAAAAATTCTACCAACGAAAATGTGCAAAGGCGCGGTTCGCTTGGGCCATTTTATGAGTGTCGTCGCGCTTCTTAATCGCGTTTCCCTGTCCGGCCGCGGCATCTTTCAATTCCGCCGCGAGCGCGTCGGCCATTGGCAAACCGCGACGGTTGTCGGCGTAAGTAACAATCCAGCGCATCGCGAGCGAAACCTGACGGGCCGGGGTCACTTCCATCGGCACCTGATAAGTAGCACCGCCCACGCGGCGTGATTTCACTTCGAGGCGCGGGCGCACGTTTTCGAGCGCCTTGTTCACCACTTCGAGCGGATCGACCGCATCGGAACCCTCCCGCGATTTGTCGATCGCGGTGTAAACGATCCGTTCCGCGAGCGACTTCTTTCCGCGTTTCATGACGGTAGAAATCAAACGCGCGACCGCGACGCTGCCGTAACGCGAATCGGTCTTCTCTTCTTTTTTGTAAACTTTGCGACGCCGTGACATGAAAATTAGTCGGTTAAAAAATTACTTCTTCTTTTTGCCGCCTGCTGCTGCCGCTTCCGCGCCGGCCTTCGGACGCTTCGCGCCATACTTCGATCGGCTCCGGCGACGTCCATCAACCCCGAGACTGTCGAGCGTTCCGCGCACGATGTGATAACGCACGCCGGGCAAATCCTTCACGCGACCACCGCGCACGAGCACGATGGAATGTTCCTGCAAATTATGTCCCTCGCCCGGGATATAGGCGATGATTTCCTGTCCGTTCGTCAACCGCACCTTTGCCACTTTCCGCAAAGCAGAGTTCGGCTTTTTCGGCGTGCGCGTCATGACCTGCGTGCACACGCCTCGGCGCTGCGGACAATTCTTGAGCGCCGGTGATTTTGATTTCACCGAAACTTTCTTTCGTCCTTTGCGAATGAGCTGATTAATCGTGGGCATCGTCGTAAAATAAGAGCCGCCCGATCTCAGGATTCGGGCGACAAAAAAACCGCTCAGGCCGGTGTCTAATTCCTCACACACCTGATGCGGGGAGCGCGCAATATAGGAACGAATTATAAGCCCGCAAGAATATTTTCCGCGCGTTTCTGCGATTGCACGCCCGGCTGGTATCCCCGAGGCAAAACCCGCGTAAGCTCAAAGCCTTCGCTGCTTCGCACAGGCCCGATGGAAACTTCGGCGCAACTTGTGGAATTTTACACGTTAGGCCAAGAAACACCGCCGATCTCCCAAGCGCGACCGAAGATCGCTGCGTTCGCGATGAGCGACGACTGGCCACGCCGACAACACCTATCGAGCTGTCGCCGTCGCTTCCGCGATTGCCGCCAGCTCCTGCCAGCGCGCGTAGAGCCGGGCCACCCGATCGCGCGCGGCGCACAGTTCCGCTTCGAACTTCGGGAATTCCGCACCGCTTTTCTTGTAGAACTCCGGATCAGCCAACAGCGTTTCCATTCGGTGCGCCGCCTCTTCCGCTACGAGAATTGCCGCCTCCATTCCTTCCAGCTCGCGCTCTTCCTTCCACTTTAATTTCCGCCCCTTCGCCGTTGGGGCCGAAGCCGCGGCAGGTTTCGATGCCGCCCCTTCCTGCGCTCTCGGCTCTTCCACGCGCTTCTCTAGATAGTAGTCGTAATTTCCCACCGCATACCGCAGCACCCCCGCGTCCTCGAAGGCCAGGATCGACGTGCAGACCCGGTTCAGAAAATAACGGTCGTGGCTGACCACGATCACGCTCCCGCCGAACGCCACCAAGGCCTCCTCCAGCAGCCGCAGCGTCCCGAGATCCAGATCATTCGTCGGCTCGTCCAGGATCAGCACATTGCCGCCACGCTTCAAAATCTTCGCCAGCAACACCCGACTCCGCTCCCCGCCGCTGAGCTGATCGATCTTCGTATTGATCCGCTCCTCCGTGAACAGAAACCGCCGCAGATACCCCCGCAGCGTGATGTTCTCCTCGCCCAGCCGCACGTACTCCATCCCCTCGCCCACCTCTTCCCAAACAGTTTTCGTATCATCCAGCAGCAGCCGGTTTTGATCGACGTAGTTAATTTCCGTCCGCGCCCCGATCTCCACCTCCCCACTCGTCGGCGCCAGTTGGCCCAGCATGATCTTGAGCAACGTCGATTTCCCCAGCCCGTTTCGGCCCACAATCCCGAGCCGCTCCCCGGCCGCGAGATTGAGGGAAACATTGCGGAATAACTCCCGACCGCCCAATTCCATCCCCACCTCACGCAACTCGATCACGCGATTCGCCAACTTCGGCGCTGGCGGAATAATCAAGTCCACCTCGATCTCCGCCTCCGGCGCCTCCTGCGCCGACATCTCGAAATATCGCTCCACCCGATCCACCGACTTCGTCCGGCGCGCCCGCGGCGCTTTCCGTACCCATTCCAATTCACGCTTGAG
>JBDUAE010000386.1:0-2468 GCA_040004805.1 Chthoniobacterales bacterium
GACGAGATTACCTACTACAGCCACGATCTGGATGACGCGGTCGATTTTGAAATTTTGAGCGCAGAACAATTGGAGGAAGCGGCGGTCTGGCGACAAAGCCATGAGAACGTCAGAGCACGCGCCCCGGAAGCGCGGGAACCGGAATTGCATCAACTCATCATCAACGATCTCATCGATGTCCAGGTGCGGGATGTCATCACCTCAAGTGCCGAGGCGATTGCGGACGCTGGGGTGCAATCGGTGGAAGACGTTCGGCGGCACGGGCGAACGCTGATCCGCTACAGCGACGTCCTGGCGAGTGGCAACAAGGAATTGCGACGCTTCTTGTACAAGAACGTCTACTACCATCCGCGAGTCGCGGAGGTGAATCGGCAGGCCTGCGAAACGCTGCGCGAAGTTTTTGAGGCGTATGTCCGTGATCCGGCGCTGCTGGGCACGGCTGCGACGAAACGGATTGAGGCCGAGGGAATGTACCGGACGATTTGCGATTACATCGCGGGGATGACGGATCGCTACTTACTGGAAGAACATGCGCGTCTGGGCGCGCGTGACGTTTCCAGGACGTGAGAGCCTTGTTTAGGCTAGCTCGGAATCGCCATTTTCTTCTTCGAGATATTGAATCACCAGCCGGAGGCGTTGCGTGACGGATAATTCTTCCAGGAGCTTTTGCCGGTGGATGGGGTCGTTCACGAACGTGGCGGCCATCAAGTCAGCCAGCATTCCGGGATCGCTTAGGTCTTCGAGATAACGGTCGATCTTCGTCGGAAACTCGCGCCCGCTGCGCTTGAACTTGCGATAGAGATCGAGAACGCGTTCCCCGAGCGCTTCGCCTTCGAGCGAGGAAGGAGCGGGGCGTGATGCGAGCGGCGCAATCTTGGCGATAGGGAAGGGTTCCTCCTGGAGGATGCCGGTGAAGCGCACCCGTTGCAGACCTTGCAGGATCAGGTTGGAGGTCCCGTCTTCGGTTTCAACGCAGGCGCGAATCAAGCCGACGGTCGCGATCTTCCGGAAATCTTCCGCGGTATCCCAATCTGTGTTCGGCGGATTGATCATCGCCACACAGAACATCCGGTCCGAGACCAGGGCGTGCTCGACCATGGCCCGATAGCGCGCCTCGAAAATATGCAGCGGAAGCAAGGCGTGCGGGAAAAGCAGCCCGCCCGGCAACGGCATTACCGGAATGGTTTCTGGAAGTGGGATCGAGTCGAGCATGAGGAAATTCGGTGTACCCTAATATATACGGCGGGGAACTGCGGCGAGATGACCGGTATTTTCTGCGGACACTACCGCGTCCCGGAAGTTAGTCGCAAACGCCGAGCCTCGGGGATGGAAAGCTGACCGGCCACGGTCCTCGTCCCGAGGTGCACATAATGAAGATACGAGCCGCGTCGGGCGAGGGCGATGCGCGATTCTCTCCCGAGCCGGCCCACTCCCATGGCGCACAGTGGGTGTCGGTTATTTTCCTGCTCGAAGAAATCGAGCAGGCGTGCGAGCTCATCCGCACGGTCGGTTCGAGTCACTATTTTCACGAGGTCGGGCGAGAATGTCCGTGCACGTTGGACGATATTTTTGAGTTCGCGCAAGGAGGGCGTGCGGTCGAGTTCGTGCACCGAGATGATGCGCTTGACCGCGCGGTCGGCGGCAGCTTCAAGGACGGACCGCAACGTTTTCGCAGATCGCAATTCCACATCGACGAATGCAGCGTAAGGGAGAAAGCGCAGTAGGAGATCGCGCCGTTGCCGAGTCGACAAGCGGTTGCGTCCGCCTTCGTCAGGGTGGCGGGCCGTGACAATGAGAGGTTGGCACAGGAGCTCGGCCGCAGTGGCGGCGACATCAGGCGGCAGCGTATCCAGCCGGAGTTCGAAGAACTCCGGAGGACGGCGCAAACGGAGCGCGCGTTTCAAATCGGACGCGGATGCGATCACGCCGACCAGAGCGTGAGACGGATTGCGTTCTTTGACCGAAGTCGGCACTATCATATCTTAGCCGTCCGTGCTCCCCAGGGTCGAGGTGAACCGGATCCCGGAAAACATGCTCGCGCGCAAACAGGAATTAAACACTCAACTCCAGCAGATCTTTGATTCTTTTCTGCTGGCCGCCGCGCTGATCGGGGCGCACCTGCTGCGTTTTTATAGCACCAATTGGTTCGCTTTCGAAAAATCGATCGATCCGTTAACGAACTATCAGTGGCTCCTTGTCGTCATCATGCCGTTCGGTCCGATCCTGCTCGATCTCCAGGGGTTTTATCAATCGCCGCTCACCAAGACGAAATGGAAATCGTTTATTCAAGTGCTTCGGGCGATGGTTTACCTGAGCATCCTCGTCAGCGGGTGCGTCATCTTCTTACGCCTGCCGTTGGCAGCGCGGTCGGTCCCATTGCTCTTCATCGTGGTCGCGACCGCGGCCCTTTTAGTGAAAGAACGCATCATCATCGCGACGGTGCGGCGGCGCGCGCTCCGCGGAGAGTT
>JBDUAE010000081.1:0-8224 GCA_040004805.1 Chthoniobacterales bacterium
CGGCGGTGAAATCCGGTTTTCTCGACAAACTCATCGAACGCCTCGGCCGCGTCGGGCCGGAAGAAGTCCAGAATTATCTACTCCGTCTCGCACAGGAGAAAGGGCTGATCGAGACCGTTTTCAACGCCATTCAGGAAGGCATCATCGTCACCGACGCCAAAGGCCGCATTACCTACGTCAATAACGCCGCTTGCGAACTCTTTGGCCTCGAGGCCGAAGGCTCAATCGGCAAACGTCTCGACGAACGCGTGCGCGGGCTAGATTGGGATTCGCTCATCAATGCCACCGCCGCCGTCAGTCGCGACCTCGAGATCTTTTATCCCGCGAACCGGTTCATTAATTTCTACATCGTCCCGCTTCTGATCGAGCGCCGCGAACAGGGAAAACGCGACGCTGTTTCCCACGCTGAACCGGTCGGGCACGCCATGATCTTGCGCGACATCACCGAGAGCCGGCGCTCGGCCGAAAAAACGATCGAGTCCGAGCGATTTAATGCGCTCACGCTGCTCGCTGCCGGCGTCGCGCATGAAATCGGCAACCCGCTAAACTCGCTCCATATCCATCTGCAACTCATGGAGCGGAACGCCCGTAAAGTCGTCGGCCCCGAGCGCGAAGAATTACAGGAATCGATCGAGATCGCCCGCTCCGAAATCAACCGACTCGACACCATCGTCACGCAATTTCTCAAAGCGATTCGCCCTTCCAAGCCGCAACTTCATCCCGAAAGTGTCAACGCCATCGTCGAGGAGGCGGTCCGCTTCTTCGCGCCGGAAATCGAAGACCGCGATATCGTGGTCGAACAGGAATTGCGCTCTGATCTGCCGCTGCTGGAGCTGGATCGCGACCAAATGAAGCAGGTCTTTTATAACGTGATCAAGAATAGCTTCGAGGCGATGAAACGCCGCGGCGTCTTGCACATCCGCACCGATCTGGAAGCGTCGCACGTCGTCATCAGTTTTACCGACACCGGCGGCGGCATGTCGGCCGAGAGCCTCGGTCGCGTCTTCGAACCGTATTACACCACCAAAACAGCCGGCAGCGGCTTAGGGCTTCTCATTGTCCGACGGATCGTGCGGGAACACGGCGGGGAACTCGCGCTCGAAAGCGACGAAGGCAAGGGATTGACCATCGCCATCCGCCTTCCGTATCTCGACCGACGCGTCCGCATGTTGGAGGCGGGCGAAGCTCGTGGCGTTTAAATCTGGTCGCCAAAACTATGCGATGTCGGCTAAAAATGCTGGAGACGCCTCCGGCTCTTACTCCATGAAACTATTTACTTTCACCCTTCTCCTGCTGGGCGTGTTTCTCTGCGCCTCGCCCCTGTCCGCGCAGACGAAGACAAAATCGAAAATCCTGCCAGCCGATTGGCTGCCCGCCCTCGCGCCCTCCATCCATTACGCGCTCGATCAGCTCAAGGAAGCCGACACCCAGGCGCAAATGAACGCGCTGAGCCGGCAGATCGCGGAAATGACCGATGCCCAGCTCTACATTGCCTACGTTCGCCTTTACGAAGAGCTGGACTCCAAGGAGCGCGCCGCGCTTGTGACCGAGCAAACGAAATGGCTGAAAGAGCGCGCGAAAGCCGCCAAGGCCGGCATCGAATCCGAGGGAGGCTCACTCGCGCCGTTGGAGGCGAACAACGCCGAGGTTACCTTCAGCGAAAAGCGGCTGCGCGAATTGCGCGACCGGCTGAAGAAGCTGACCCACAAAGACGAAGATTAGCTCGCGTTAGGTGCCAGTCGGCATAATTCCGGCGCGCTCCACCATCAGAATCACCGTGCGCTCGGGCGCGCGCGGGCGGTGGCGCACTCCCTTGGGAATGACCACGCCCTGGCCGGATGCGAGGTCAATCGTTCGATCTTCCAAATCGATCAGGAACCGCCCGCTCACAACGTAGAAAAATTCATCTTCGCGCTCGTGGTGGTGCCAGTGGTATTCCCCCTCCACCACTCCCAACCGCACTACGGATTCGTCCACCTGACAAAGCGTTTGGTTGTACCATTGGTCGGTGCTCGCCGCCACCAAAGCGGGGACATCGATCACTTCCAGCGGCGCGTGAAGAACGTTGAGCCGAGTATTGTAGGAGAAACCCGCGGGAGAGATATCGTCGGCGCTCATGCTCGCAGCTTGCGGCGAGCAGTCGCGCAAAGCGAATAGGAAAGCGGCTACTCGCGTCTCCGCACGCTGCCGGCGCCGCTGATCTCTTTCGCGACCGTCGGGTTACCAGAATAGGTCACTTTCCCGGCACCGGAGATATCCACCTTTAATGCTTCCGAGACATTGACCTCGGCTTTGCCGGCGCCACTGATGGAGAGCTCCATCGCCCGGGTCGAGAGCGATTCCGCGCTCAAGCGGCTGGCGCCGTTCATCTCACCCGACATTGCATTCACATTACCCGAAAGGGTGACGCGGGTGGCACCGTTCGCTTCGAGGTAAAATTCCGGGCCGCTCAGATTCGAGGCCGTTAATCGCACCGCGCCGTTTAATTGCACCTTTCGCAAGGACGGGCTCGCGATCTCGATTTTGATTCCGTGTGTGCCCCGGAGCGGCTTCACCCAATCGATCCTCAGCCGGTCATCCGACACATCGGCGCGGATGTACTCGAAGAGGTTTTGGTCGGTGGTGATTTTTAATGCCGCCGGACCGGTCGTCCAGGTAACGGTGAAAGCGCCGTCCGCTTCCATCCGCGAGAAATTCTGGATCGCACGGGTTTCCGTCCGGATCCGGCCATTGCCCTTTACTCCCACCCAATGACAGCCGTTGAGGAGGAGGAGGACGAGGGCAAGCGCGGCCAGCGTGATAAGTTTCATCGCCGCGAAGGGTCGAATCGTAATCGTGTTCATGGTTTCAAGGATGAGATGCGGCGTCCCGTCCTTTTGGATTCAAGAAATTGCGAGCCGCTCGGGAGGAGGTGCGGATTTTTAGACAGGATTAACAGGATTTTGCAGGATTTAAGGGAAGCGGCACTCCGCCATCCTCTTTTCCAATCCTGTCCATCCTGTTAATCCTGTCTAAAAATGACCTACTCACTCTCAGCCGCTTCTGGTTGCAGACCGATGCGCTTCCCCGACCCTTTCACCTCCACTTCGAGCTTGCTGTAAGTCCATTGCCCGGCCGATTTCTCGGCCACGGCGTAAATCGTTCCCGCGCCCTTCGGTCCGGAGATCGGAATCGCGAGATCAGCATTGCCCGACGCGCCATTTACATTCGTAGTGCCGGAGATAAACATCCCCTCTTTCAAAGGCGTCCCCAATGCTGCCGCCACCTCCGGATTCGCTCTGGCCTCCGCGACCGCATGCTTGTAGACGTCGCCTGATTTCATCGCGCCGAACACGATCAACACCATCAAGGCTACGAAGGCGGCGATCAGCCCGACAAACGTCAGGCAACCCATTGGCACAAACCATTTCCAATTCCGCGACCACCAACCCGGTCGGGGCACTGGATGAGGAGTGGGCGGAATGGGCGGCGGCGGGATCTGATCCATGTCGCTTTCTCCCCGGGCGGCTCGTTTCCGTCAAGCACCAACACCCGCCGCGAAGACCCGCGTCGGCTACATTCCAATCGGATGGCGCGCCACGTAGCCGCGAGTGTCGCGTTGGTCGATGTGCCAGCGCGGCCCGCTGTTGCCGCCGTTCCGGAAATCGGTCGTATCCAGTCGGAGGCCGGCGATGACAGCAAAGGTGTGGCCGGGCCGGGCGTAAATGGTAATCCACCGGCCACGCCCCCGTTCGCCGTAACGCATTAAATCCTGCGAAGGAATTGGAGCCGCCAACGCCCCCGCGCCATGCAGCGCAAACGACACTGTCCCGGAGCAATCGTAACCGTGATCGTAAAACGACCCGTGACCGCCGCCCCAGACGTAAGGCTTGTTGCGGAGAGTATTCACCGCGCGGATCGCGTTCTTCACCCTCTGTGGCGCATTGTCCGGCACTTGCGCGACGCCGTTGCGTAAAACCGCGCTGCGCCCGCGCACTTCCATTTGCGGTCCCTCGCGCTGGCCGAAATCTTCCTCTGCTTCCGCCTGGCGCATCCCGTGGTCCTCATCTCGATCATCGAGCGGCCGGGTCCGCTCGGGATTAGGCGAGGCGCTCCGGCGCGCGCGGGAGTTGTAATAGGCGACCTCGCGAGGTGCATCGTCAAAATATTCGCTCTCGTCCTCCACCGGTGCCGTCACTTCAGCACGGTAATGCGTCGCTTGATAAGCAACGCGGATCGGCGCCGTCGCCACCCGCTCCACCACCAGCGGAGCCTGGTAAACGATCGGATCCGCGACTCCATGGATGGCCGCCCGCACCATCAAGAACGGCCGCACCACTGCCACCACGGGATTCCGCCGGTAATGACGATAGCCCCGCGCTTCTGCCGGCTGACCGAGCAGAAGGAGAACGCCGAGCAGCACTCCGCTGGCCGGCCAGATCGCTACTCTTCTCCACGCATGCACGCCCGAGAGAGAAGCTGGACGCGGGCCAACTCCCCGATTTCGCGTGAGAAAATGCCGCCAAATTTCTCGACGGGACTCGGCTCTCGCTTTACAATAGCGCGATTCTTGTGCCCGCTCCCTCGCTCACCCTGCGCGCCGTTTTAGCGTTCGCGCTCTTTTTCTCCTTCGCGCTTCCGGGAGCGCGGGCCGCGAGCATTTTGTTCGATGCCAGCCATGCCGAAACGGCCGGTAACGCCGATTGGGTCATCGATGAGGACAACAGCGTCCCGCAACGCATCCCGACTCCGCCGCAGGCGAATATCACTGCGTCCACTCCGGAGACGTATTGGACTGGCGCCATCTCCGCTTGGGGAATCGCGATGGTGAAACGCGGCCACCAAGTCGAGACCCTTCCGGTCGGCACCGCTATCACCTTCGGTAACTCCTCTAACGTGCAGGATCTTTCGCATTATAACGTCTTCGCCGTGATCGAGCCCAATCGCGTTTTTTCCGCGGCGGAGAAAACTGCCATCATGCAATACGTGCAGGCGGGAGGACGCCTTTTCCTCTGCGCCGATCACATCAACTCGGATCGCGACAATGATGGCTGGGATTCGCCCCGGATCTGGAACGATCTTTTTGCCACCAACAGCGTCCAGACCGCGCCCTTCGGCCTCGTTTTTAATGCCGACAATATTTCTCCGGCGAATGAAACTGCCGACAGCGCACTCGACAACCCGTTGACCCATGGACCCGCCGGCACAGTGACGCGATTTCTCTACGCTAACGGCGCCTCCATCACGATCAATCCCG
Organism: Chthoniobacterales bacterium; assembly: GCA_040004805.1. Taxonomy (GTDB): domain Bacteria; phylum Verrucomicrobiota; class Verrucomicrobiia; order Chthoniobacterales; family UBA10450; genus JACCTI01. The sequence goes on from JBDUAE010000081.1 coordinate 5,237, forward strand.
CCGCAAATCCTAGCGTGCGAGCCGCCATCTGGACCACCTCGACTCATACCAATAGCAATGTGATGGTCGCATTCGGCACTTTCGGCGCGGGAAAGTTTGTCGCCGTGGGCGACAGCTCCCCGATCGATGATGGGACGGGCGCGCCTAACAACACACTTTTCGATGGCTGGGATGACCGCTCCGGGGACGATGCGCGCCTCGTCGTTAACGCCACACTTTGGCTCATCGCCGACCAAATCCAGCAGGCGCCGGTGAACGACAATTTTGCGAACGCCATCGTTCTGAGCGGAAATTCGGTCAATGCCACTGGCAGCAACGTTCTCGCCACCAAAGAAGTGGGCGAACCAAATCACGGCGGAAATCCTGGCGGCAAATCGGTCTGGTGGAACTGGACTCCCGCCGCTTCGGGCGATGCCGTCATTAGCACGAATGGAAGCAGCTTCTCCAGTCTCCTCGGCGTTTATACCGGGAACAGTGTGGACTCCCTTACGCCGGTCGTCTCCAGCGGGTCGCAGACTAATCTCGCCTTCAGCGCTGTCGCTGGCGTCACCTATCGGATCGCGGTTGACGGAACCGATGGCGCTTCCGGCAATATCCAGCTTTCCATCGCGCTTACCGTCGCAACCACGGCGGGACCGGCGACGATCGCGTCCTGGAATTTCGACACGACACCGTATCCAAACCCACTGTCCTCCAGCGCCGGCAGTGGCTCGATCAGCTTTAGCGCTTGGGGCGGGACGGTGACGAACTTCGGTGGCGTGACCGGGCAGGCGCTGGCTCTGCAAGGCACCGCGGGGAACGGCACCTATATCGAGTTGGCCTTTTCGATGACCGGTTACTCCGGACTTAATCTGGCCTTCGCCACCCGCGGCACCTCCACCGGATATAACAGCGGCACTTGGTCCTGGAGCGTGAACGGTGGCCCTTTCACCACCTTACCCGGGGTGAACACTGCGACCACCTCCACCACCTTCTTGAATAAAACCGTTGATTTCACGGGTATCACAGCCTTGAACAATGCCACTCAGGTGCGGCTACGTTACACCCTCAGTGGCGCCACCGGCTCCTCGCCTAACAACCGGATCGACGATCTCCAGATCAATGCCACCACCATTGCCGCGATCACCGCGGTGGCCACAAATCCAGACGGCTACGAACGTGGGTCCCTGCCGGCCAGCGTGACTTTCACCAGCTCGCTTGCTGCCGGTTCAGGCGGGCTGCCGGTGCAGTTCCAACTTGGCGGCACCGCTACTCCGCCGGGCACCGCGGGTGCCGATTACTCCCTCAGCGGCAACACCAACGCGACCTCAATCACAATCCCGGCCGGCGCCACCAGCGCCACCTTGATGCTCGTCCCGTTAGCCGACAACGATCCGACCGAGTTCGACGAAACCGTCAACGTCACCGTGCAAACCTCTGCCGCCTATTTTGTCGGCACGCCTGCAGCTGCCACGGTCACGATCCACGATGACACGCCTTACAATTCAACCTGGGTCAGCCAATTTCCCGGCTTCACCGGCGCCAACGCTGCTCCCGATCTCGATCTCGATGGCGACGGTCTAACGAACTTCGGCGAGTTCGCTTTTAACGGTGACCCGTTCCGCTCCGATCCTTCTATTCTTCCCGTGCAGGGCACGATCGATCTCCCCGACCCGAACGATAACAACGTCATCAAACGTTACCCGACCATCATCTTCCGCCGTCGGAACGACGCGCCGAATTTGATCTACACTCCGCAAAGCTCAAGGGACCTGTGGAATTGGGATCAAGCGGTGCAATTCGTTTCCAGCGTCGCCGGGCCGGGACCGAGTATGGAAACCGTCACCTATCGTGGGACTTATCCGGCGAGCGGTAACGGCGCCGTCGTTCCCGGCTTCCTCCGCGTCCGCGTTTCCTCCGGCGACCAATAGCCGCGTCCGGCATCGCCGAACGTGTGACAACCGCCTAGGCTCCGACGAAGGTGCGCGCCATGCGCTCCGCATCGCAATCGAACGACAGCTCTCCGCTGCTCGTTCCGCGCTCGCTCCCGCTCCTGATTGCTGCGCTCAGCATGGTCGGCCCCTTCGCCATCGATACCTACCTGCCCTCCTTCCGCGAAATGGAAACGTCACTCGGCGCCAGCGCGCTCGAAGTGCAACAAAGCCTCACCGCATTTCTCCTGCCCTTCGCGCTCATGAGCTTGTGGCACGGCTCCATTTCCGACGCGCTCGGGCGGCGCCGCGTCATCCTTATCGCGCTCGCGCTTCTCGCCCTCACCTCGGTCGGCTGTGCACTGTCGCCTAATATTCGCGTCCTCTGGCTTTTCCGCGCGTTGCAAGGGATGGCCGCCGGCGCCGGCATGGTCGTCGGCCGTGCGGTAGTGCGCGATGTTTACGAAGGCGCGGCCGCCCAGCGAGTGATGGCAAACGTAACTGTCATGTTCACGCTCGCGCCCGCGATCGCGCCTTTTCTCGGCGGCTGGCTCCACGTGTGGTTCGGCTGGCGTTCTGTCTTCTATTTTCTCGCACTCTTTGCCGCCGCGGTTCTCTCCTGGTGCGTTTTTCGTCTGCCGGAAACCTTGCACCCGGAGCGCCGTCACTCTTTCCATCCGGCCTTCCTGCTCCAATCGTATCGGCGCACTCTCACCGATTTCCGTTTTCTCGCCGCTGCCTTTGCCGGTGCGTTTAATTTCACCGCCATCTTCCTTTACATCGCCTCGGCGCCAGTCTTTCTCATGCGGCATCTCCACCTCCTCGAGACGCAATTTTACTGGCTCTTCCTACCCGTGCCCGCCGGCATGATGCTCGGCGCCACCCTCTCGGGAAAATTAGCCGGCCGCGTTTCGCCAAGGCGCACCGTCGTCTTCGGCTACGCCGGCATGATTCTCGCCGCCGCCCTTAACGTCGCCTTCCACAGCCTGCATCGCGCCCAATTGCCCTGGAGCGTCGCGCCGCTTTTTCTCTACACGATCGGGATGGCGCTCGCCATGCCCAGCATCGTCCTCTTCGG
>JBDUAE010000082.1:0-8199 GCA_040004805.1 Chthoniobacterales bacterium
CGGCCGTAGTGCGACGGATGAACGTCGCGCACTTCGAAGCCGGCGCGATCACGCGAAAGCCCGCCAGGCCCGAGAGCCGAGAGACGACGCTTATGCGTCAATTCCGCGAGCGGATTCGTTTGATCCATGAATTGCGAGAGCTGGGACCGACCGAAGAAATCGCGAATTACCGCGCTCAGCGCTTTCGGATTAATCAGCTTCTGCGGCGTCATGCCATCGATGTTGATGTCGAATAACGTCATGCGCTCTTTCACAAGACGTTCGGTGCGGGCGAGGCCGACGCGGCACTGGTTGGCCAGCAATTCACCCACAGTCCGGACGCGGCGGCTGCCCAGATGATCGATATCATCCAAGGTGCCTTCGCCGCGGCGGAGATTGATCAAATACTTGATCGCGCCGATAAAATCCTTGTCGGTGACGATGCGTTCGCCGAGATCGACATCGATGCCGAGTTTCTGGTTGATCTTGTAACGACCGACCCGCCCGAGATCGTACTTCTTCGGATCGAAGAAGAGACGTTTTAACAACGCTTTGGCGTTCGCCACCGTTGGCGGATCGCCAGGGCGGAGTTTCCGGTAGATATCCTTGAGTGCTTCCTCCTGGTCGTGCGCGGGATCCTTTTTCAGCGCCTTCACGACGGTGTCGTCGGCCGAAATATCGATCACCTTCACCTCTTTTTGCCCAAGCGTCATAATCTGACGAACGGTCGCGGCCGTCAGTGGCTCGAAGGCGCGCGCCACCGTGGCTTCGCCATCGAGAACGTCAGCGATGAGCACCTTGGTCGCGAGTTCCTCTTCGCCGAGTTTTTCGCTCAGCTTCAGCGTCTCGATATTGTAGAAAAGCTTGATTACCTCTTCGTCCGAGCCGTAACCGAGCGCGCGGAGGAAGGTGGTGGCGAGGAATTTCCGCCGACGTTTGCGTCGATCGAGATAAATATAGAGCAAATCACTGGTATCGAATTGCACTTCGATCCACGAGCCGCGATCCGGAATGATCCGGAAGCTGTAGAGCACCTTGCCGTTCAAGTGAATGCTCGATTCGAACGCGATCCCGGGCGAACGATGCAACTGCGAGACGACCACGCGCTCCGCGCCATTGATTACGAACGTGCCCTGCGGCGTCATGAGCGGGATTTCGCCCATGTAAACTTTCTCTTCCTTCGTCCCTTTCTCCTCGCGGAGTTGAAAAGTGACGTGCAGCGGTGCGCTAAAAGTTTGGCCTTCCCGCTGCGCCTCGAGCGCGCTTAATTTCGGCTCGCCGATTTCATAATGAGAAAAATCGAGCGTGGCTTTTTCGTCGTAGCTTTCAATCGGGAAAACTTCCTTGAAGACGGCCTGCAAGCCCGACATCTTCCGTTTTGAAGCCGGGACGTCCTTCTGTAAGAAATCGACGTAGGAATTGAGCTGAACTTCGATCAGATTCGGCGGCTCCACGCCCTCTTTGATGGTTCCGAAGTAGATACGTTCTGCGGTGCGTTCTGGCATAAACTGGGACCTGATGGCACCCGACGACAGTTCCGCCGTCGGGTTATGGGGTTATCGCGTCGACCGGACGCGAAGACGACAAAATTGGCAGCGAAACGGCAGCCTGTCAAATTGACGACCGTTTCGTTGCCACTCTTGAATTATTCCGTCGTGGGGCGGGCTAAAAATACCTTCTGCTTATTTCTACCGACTGTGATTCGTGCCACAGAGGCGAGCGGCGCGCAAGCATATTCTCGCGCGCCGCCTCGCAAATGAAGCCGCCTCGCTGCATCGAGACGAAATATTGAGAACCGTTTTGGACCGCAGCAACGCAGCGCCGCGTTTTTGCGTCCTCTACTTGATTTCGACTTTGGCGCCGGCCGCTTCGATCTTTTTCTTGATCTCTTCGGCTTCGGCCTTGGTCACGCCTTCCTTCAAAGTCTTGGGTGCGCCTTCCACGAGAGCTTTCGCTTCGGCCAAACCGAGTCCAGGGACTGCGCCACGCACTTCCTTGATGACTCCGATTTTGTTGCTGCCCATTTCTTTGAGGATGACGTCGAACGTCGTCTTCTCTTCTGCGGGTGCGGCCGCCGCTCCGCCACCACCGGCGGGAGCCGCCATGGCTACGGGAGCTGCTGCGCTGACGCCCCATTTTTCTTCGAGCTCTTTCACGAGCCCGGCGATTTCGAGGACGGTCAGTCCGCTGAGTTGATCTACTATTGTTTTTGTATCAGCCATATTTTTCTCCTGCATTGCCGCCTCCGAAAGCATTCGGAAAATTAAGCTCAGCAGCCACCGAGCCGGACAGTTGTTTTCGTTGCTCGCCGCGCACACTGCCGCGCGGCGAAATTATTACGCCGCCGTTTCTCCGGTGGCAGATTCGTTGGACGCTTCCGCAGCCGGAACCGCGGGAGTTGTCTCTTCCGTAGTGGTCGTTTCCGCGGAAGCAGCGGGTGCTTCTGCTGTGGCGACCTCTGCCGCCGGTGCTTCTGCGGCAGGTACCGGCGCCGTCTCCGAGACATCGGCTTCTGCGGTGGGAGCCGACACATCCGCCTCACCGTCCTTTTCACCCTTGGCCTTAAGTAATCTGGCAAAAGCGGAAGCGGGTTCGTTCAAGACTCGCACCAGGCTCGTCGCCGGCAGCATAAACAAGCCCAACAATTGCGAGAGCAAAACTTCGCGCGCCGGCAATTCCGCCAGCGCTTCCACATCCGCGGTCGAGAGAATGGCCTTGTCGACGACTCCTATTTTGAGCGCCGCGATTTTGAATTCCGCCGCAAAAGTTTTGAGAATCTTCGCCACGGGCGCCACGTCAGTATCCCCCAACACGATCGCAGTCTGGCCGGTTAATTGATCGGCGACGTCCGGATATCCGCTCGCTGCCATAGCGCGTTTCAGGAAACTGTTTTTCACCACGCGCACTTCTGCGCCCGCAGGAGAAAGCCGATTTCGCAGCTCGCCAAATTGGCCGACCTTCATCCGCTGGTAATCAGTCACCAGCATAAAGGGCGAACGGTTCAGTTTTTCGGAAAGATCCGAGACGATGGAGGCTTTTTCTGGTCTCATGTTGTTCGTTCTTTCCGCTTAAAATGTCAGGTAAGGCGACGGATCGAGCGGAATCCCGGGCGACATCGTCGCGCTCAGACTCAGCCCCTCTACAAACCGCCCCTTCGCCGTCGCGGGCCGGGCCCGGACCACGGCTTCGATTACCGCCGTTCCGTTCTCGACCAACTGCGTTTCATCAAAAGAAAATTTACCGACTGGCACCGCGATATTGCCGTTCTTATCCAGCTTAAACTCAACCCGGCCCGCTTTCACTTCGCGCACCGCCTTGGCCGTGTCGTCAGTCACCGTGCCGGTTTTCGGATTCGGCATCAACCCACGCGGGCCGAGCACCTTCCCGAGCTTGCGCACTTCGGCCATCGCGCCAGGGGTCGCGACCGCGACATCGAAATCCTGAAAGCCTTCCTGGCACTTCTGAATCATGTCCTTGTAGCCGACAAATTCCGCGCCGGCTTCCTTCGCCGCCCGCGCCGCATCACCTTCGGCAAACACTAACACCCGCACCTGTTTGCCACTGCCGTGCGGAAGCGGACAGGTGCCACGCACCATTTGATCCGATTGCTTCGGATCGACGCCGAGCCGGAACGACATCGTCACGGTCTGGTCGAACTTCGGTGGCGTCAGCTTTTTCAGCGTCGAGACGGCCTCCGGCAGATTATAAGATTTGTTGCGGTCCACCAATTCGGCGGCGGCGCGATAACGTTTGCTGCGATTATTTTGCATGATGATGAAGCAGTTCGAACGAGCGTTTTGCTCTCCTGCGGACTCTGGAAGGGCGAGCCATTCCGCGAGCGGGACGGGGAAGGTAGCGGGAATTCTCCGCCTGTCAAAAACCAAAAAGAAGGTGAAAAACTAGCGGCCGCCCCGACGACTCCCCCCATTCCACTCGCTGTGGGATGCGCCGAAAGAAAGGCGAAATTTATCGTTCCCGATTTCGGTCATGAAATAGGTTTGGTTGAAATCGCCGCCGTGCTTTCCGGTCGATCGTCCATAAACGAAACCGATCTCTCCTCCAGCATAAAAAAGGTTGGATTGCGCGTCGCTAATTTCGCCGTAGCCATCCTTGGAATCCAAGGGCGAGCGATTCTGTTGAGCCGTCTGCACGCGCCGCGGCTCCGTGGGATTAAACACCGGCAAAAAAGCCGACATCGCCACCTGCGTCTGCGTAAACGAACCCGGGAATCTGAACGCCTCGTTATTCGTCAGCCCTAACGAGAGCAAATCCGGAAAAGCCCGGTCGGGGAAAACCGCCGCCTGAGGAAAAGCCGCAAGGCCTCCCGGCTGCGCTATCAGGGAGGAAACAGTCGTAAAAATTCCGGCCACCGCGAAGAGCGCGCGCTTAATCATTGAAGAGAATCCACATCCAAAAGCGTCTCTCCGCCAGCGAAATCTTGGGCCGAGTTGCGTCGGCCCCTGTCATCACCATGCTGATCACGAAGTGAGGGCCGATCGTTGCGGAGTGGATCCGCGCTCAGAGCGCTTACCGACAATTAGTCGCACGCGGGGAAACGCGAACCGAAAAATCAACTCTATGCTCATCGATACTCACGCTCATCTCGATTATCCTGACTTCGCCGCGGATTTTGAAGATGTCATGGAGCGCGCTCATGCAGCCGGCGTTACGCGCATCATCACTATTGGCACATCACTGAAGAGCAGTCAGCGCGCCGTCGAGTTGGCGGAAAAATATTCAAACGTTTCCGCCGTGATCGGCGTACATCCGACCAATGCCGAAGAGGCAAGCGAGGACGTGATCACTCCTTTGCGCGAATTGGCGAAAAGCCCACGCGTGGCCGCGATTGGCGAGACGGGTCTGGATTACCATCGGCTGCCAAGTGTGATGGTGGCGAAGGAAAAGCAGGTGCAGATATTCGGACGTGTGCTCCAGACCGAAACGGAGGAAGAAGTGGAGGCGGGCATTCACGATGGCGCTTACAAGGCGCGCCAGGCGAGTCTCTTTGAGCAGCAACTGGATCTGGCGGTAGAGCTGGGGCTGAATGTGGTGATTCACCAGCGAGACGCCTGGGACGATACGCTGGCAATGATGGCGCCTTACGCAGGGAAGTTGCGCGGGGTTTTCCATTGCTTCGGCGGGTCGCTAGAACAGGCCGAGGAAGTGCTGGCGCTGGATCATCTGGTGTCGTTTACCGGGATTGTGACTTTTAAGAATGGGGCGGATGTGCGGGCGGTGGCGGCGGCGTTACCGATCGGAAAGTTTATGGTCGAGACGGATTGTCCTTATCTGGCGCCGGTGCCGCACCGGGGAAAACGGTGTGAGCCGGCGTATACGCGTTTGGTGGCGGAGTCGATCGCGACGGCGCGGGGGATCGAGCTGGAGCAATTGGCGAAGTGGACAACCGCAACCGCGGAGGCATTTTTCAGGTTCAACGGGGAATGAGGGCTAATTTTTACAGCGCGCTGCGGGGCGTTTTTGCAATGGGAGTGGTGCTGCTGGCTTCATCCTGCGTGAGCCCGGATACGCGGCATCACGTAGTCATCAGTGTGCCGGAGCAGCGACTGGCGCTTCTCGATGAAGGGAAGCTGATGGCGACGTTCCCAGTTTCGACTTCGAAATTCGCGCTGAGCGATTTCCCGGGGAGTCGAGGGACGCCGTTGGGCGAGATGGAAATAGCCGACAAAATTGGCGGAAGCGCCCCGCTGGGTGCGGTCTTCAAGAGCCGGCGGCGGACGGGTGAAATCCTGGCGCCGGATGCGCCGGGGCGAGACCCGATCGTGACGCGCATTCTTTGGCTGCGTGGACGCGAAGCGCAAAACCGGAATGCGTACGGGCGGCTGATTTACATCCACGGGACGGCGGAGGAGCGGAATGTGGGACGGCCAGCGAGTTATGGCTGCATCCGGATGCGTTCGCGCGATGTGGTGCAGCTCTATGATGTGGTCGGACCGGGCGCGCGGGTGAGCATTCTTAACGCACCGCTCGCGGCGATGGTGCCAGCATTGGCACCGTCCGCGGAGGTCGCGGTGGCGGGCCCGGCCGAGCAACGATAACGCGACGCAATAGCGACAAATCTCGCCCCTCGAATCATGCGAATGGCGACAGGAGTGTCGCCTCTCTGCTTACGACAGTCTGCCTAGTTGCTCCTGCGCGGAACGCGAGCCGAGGGCGGCGATGTCGGCATCGACCATGATCTGCACGAGTTCGGCGAACCGGACTTTGGGTTCCCAATCGAGCAGCTTTTTCGCTTTCGCGGGATCGCCAATGAGGAGTTCGACCTCGGCCGGACGCTCGTAGCGGGGGTCGTGTTTGACGAATTCTTTCCAGTCGAGATCGGCGCGAGCGAAGGCGACTTCGCAAAATTCCTGGACAGTGTGAGTCTCATTCGTGGCCAGAACGAAATCGTCCCCTCCTCCGTCGTGCTGGAGGATGCGCCACATGCCTTCGACGTAGTCGGGTGCGTAACCCCAATCGCGTTTCGCGTCGATGTTGCCGAGGAAGAGTTCTTTTTGCAGACCGAGCTTAATCGCGGCGACGGCGCGGGTGATCTTACGCGTGACGAAGGTCTCGCCGCGGCGAGGGCTTTCGTGGTTAAAGAGGATGCCGTTGGAGGCGTGGAGGTCGTAGCTTTCGCGGTAATTGACCGTGGCCCAATAGGCGAAAACTTTCGCGACGCCGTAGGGGCTGCGCGGCCAGAAGGGTGTCGTCTCCGTTTGTGGAACTTCCTGCACTTTGCCGAACATCTCGCTGCTGGAGGCTTGGTAGAAGCGGGGTTTGATGCCGGTCTCGCGCATCGCTTCGAGAATGCGGATGGTGCCGACGCCGGTGACGTCGGAGGTGTATTCCGGGATGTCGAAGCTCACGCGGACGTGGCTCTGCGCGGCGAGGTGGTAGATTTCATCCGGCTTCAAATCGTAGAGAAGCTTGACCAGATTCACGGAATCGCTCAGGTCGCCATAGTGCAGAAAAAGACGGACACCATTGATATGCGGATCGGCGTAAAGATGATCAATGCGCGCCGTATTAAAAGTGCTGGCGCGGCGGATGATGCCATGCACTTCGTAGCCCTTCTCGAGCAGCAATTCCGCGAGATAACTTCCGTCCTGGCCGGTGATGCCGGTGATGAGGGCCTTTTTCATAGTGGATGGTAACGGCCAGCGGCCGAGCGTTTCCCTAGCACGAACTAAGCGGCTTGCACGGTGAAATCTGCCAGCACACGGCGCTGGGCGGCGATCAACTCAGCGATTCCCTTTTTCCCGAGCTCGAGCATGGCGGCGAGCTGCGCCTGCGAAAAGGTGGCCTCTTCGCCGGATCCTTGCAGCTCGACAAACTCGCCAACTTCGGTAGCTACGAAGTTGAAATCGACGGTGACGGATTTGTCCTCCTCGTAGTTGAGGTCGAGGACTGGTGTGCCGTCGAGCACGCCGGCGCTAATGGCGGCGACAAGGTTTCGCATCGGGGAGAGCGCAAGTTTTTTCTGAGCAATCAGGGTTTCACACGCGATGGCGAGAGCCAAGCTTGAGCCGGTGATGGCGGCGGTGCGCGTGCCGCCATCGGCCTGGAGGACGTCGCAATCTACCCAAATGGTGCGTTGGCCAATTTTTTCCAAATCGATCGCGGCGCGGAGGGAGCGACCGATCAGGCGTTGGATCTCGCTGCTGCGTCCGTCTAGTTTACCCCGCGCGATGTCGCGGGGTTTTCGCGGGCGGGTGGAGTACGGCAGCATCGAATATTCCGCCGTAAGCCATCCGCCGCTCACGCCTTGCTCCCTCATCCAGCGCGGGACGCCCTCCTCAATCATTACCGCGCAAATCACCCGCGTCCGACCCATCGAAACCAAGACCGAGCCGCTCGCTTGCGGCGCCACCTCCAAGTCGAAATTAACCGACCGCAGCTGATCCGGAGCACGGCCGTCGGAACGATTCACAGGCGCAAGGTAGATGCTCAACGCCGGCTAGCGAACCCAATCTCAGCTTTTTCACTTGCGCGCCCCCGCCTCGCGATCTCCAAATCTCCAGGCCCTTTTCGTTGGCACGCCCCGGGAATTCCATCCAAGTGTAAAAAAAATCAAAAAATGTGCATTTCTCGCATTGACGTCCGGAAGACTCCGCCTAATTTGTCGACCCCGCCAGAAGCGGGACTCCCTCGGCGAAAGCTGCGCGGAGGTGGTTCTCGCACATTTTGGGACTGCAAATTGGAACTCAATTTTGTCCCGAC
>JBDUAE010000387.1:0-2448 GCA_040004805.1 Chthoniobacterales bacterium
AGTTTTCAGCAGGAATTCCAAGTCCTCAAAGACATCGCACTCGGCGCCATGAGCATCTTCGCCTCGCTTCTCGCCATCCTCGCCACCGCGCGTTTACTTCCGCAGGATCGTGATGATCGCATCGTCTACACGATCTTGGCGCGACCAGTCCCACGTTTCGAATATGTCGCCGGCAAACTCTGCGGCGTCCTCCTTCTCCTCGCGATCAGTTTGCTCGTGATGGCTGTTCTCTTTTTCGCTGTCCTTTTTTTGCGCGAACAATCGGTCGCGTCGGCCACCGTTCGCGGCATGGCTGGCGATACTCCGGCGCAGATCGCGAGCGCGCTCCACCAACTCCGTGCCGCCGCCTTCAGCCCCAATCTTCTGCCCGCGATTGCCGTGATCTATCTCAAGAGCTGTATTCTCGCCGCGCTCACGCTTTTCATTTCCACCTTCGCGACCACAAATATCTACACCGTGGTTGTCGGCGTTTTTGTCTACTTTATTGGCCATCTCCAAGGCACCGCGCGCGAATTTTGGCTGCACGAACAAGGCGCCGGCTGGCTGGCGCGAACTTTTCTCGCTGGGGTGGCGCTCGTTTTTCCTGACCTTCAGCTTTTCGATTTTTCCGATGCCGTTGTGGGCGGCGGCCATGTCCCTCTCGCTCTCTTTGCCCAAACCATCGGGCTCGGAATTTTTTACGTCGTAATCTATCTACTTCTCGCCATTGCAGTCTTTAACGGAAAGGAACTTTGAAGCGCGGCCTGCTCGTCATTCTCGCGGTCCTGGCGTGGGGCGGAGCGAAATTACCGGCCGAGCACGCTCTCTCCGTGAGTCGTGTGCGGGCGCAGCTGCCGGCTATTCCCCTCACCCTCAGCCTGCGCGAGCAAATTGGACAACTCGGCTTCGTCGCCGCCCTCAGCGGATTCCGTGCGATCGTGGCTGACTACCTTTTTATCCGCGCCTACATGGCTTGGGAACGCACCGAATGGAGCCGTGTGCTTCTCTGCTTCCGCCAAGTCACCACCCTCCAGCCGCACAGTTTACTTTTCTGGGACATGGCCGCATGGCACATGGCTTGGAACGCCGGCACCGCTGCGCTCAACAATCGGGCGCAACCACGCCTTGCCCTCCGGATTAAAGATCAGCGGGAATATTTCGACCTCGCCCGCGATTTCCTCGAAGACGGAATCCGGAACAATCCCGACCGTCCGCAACTTTACGAAGCCATGGCGCGCCTCTACCGCGAAAAATATCACGACCACGCCAGGGCTTCAGAATATTTTTCCCTCGCCGCGAGCAAGCCGCACGCGCCGGTTTACGCTAAACGTTTTGCTGCTTACGAGCTTTCCTACTGCGAGGGACGGGAACGCGAAGCCTATCAACACCTCCTCGTTCTTTATCAGGCGGGCGTGAACGAACGCCTCCCCACCTTAATCGGCCGATTGAAATTTCTCGAAGACAAGCTCAACATTCCCCTCGACCAGCGCATCCCGGAGGCCGGACGCTAACTCGCCCCCCATGCGCTTCGCCATCTTCAGTGATCTCCACGCCAATCTTGAGGCGATCGAGGCCGTGCTGGAAGATGCGCGCGCGCACGATTGCACGCAGTTTGTTTGCCTCGGCGATCTGGTCGGTTATAACGCCAACCCGCACGAGTGCGTCGAATTGATCCGGCAAATGGATTGTCCGGTGGTAAAGGGCAACCACGACGAACAGGCCTCGCTCGAAAATTCTTCCCGCGATTTCAACGAGCTCGCCGAACAGGCGATCAACTGGACCCGAGCCCACCTCACCGCGGATGATCGGCAATGGCTCGCCGACCTCCGCCTAACGAGACAGGTGCGCGATTTCACCATCGTCCATGCCACCCTCGATACACCCGGCGAATGGGGTTACATCTTCAATAACCTCGACGCCGCCGCCAGTTTTACCTACCAGCACACCGCCATCTGTTTCTTCGGGCACACCCATGTCGCGGGGGCATTCGTCCGCGACGAAGGCGTCAAGCGAATCAAAGTCGAAAAGCTCACGATCGAGCCCGGTAAGAAATATTTTATCAATACCGGCAGCGTCGGCCAGCCCCGCGACGGCGATCCGCGCGCCGCTTATTGCATCTACGATGCTGAGCGCAATATCGTGGAACAACGTCGGCTAAAATACGACCGCGCGAAGGCGCAAAAAAAGATCCTCGAGGCTGGTTTGCCGCGGCTGCTCGCGGAGCGCCTGGACCTGGGCCGTTAATGGTTTTCCACTGCCCCCTCCTGCGCGATCCATCGCAGGTGATCGCCAGCGAGGAGGAACCCGAGCCATGAGCTGCGAATCCATCCTCATCATCAAGCCCAGCTCGCTCGGCGACATTGTTCATACCCTGCCCGCCGTCTCCGCGATTCGCGAGGCGAATCCCACCGCCGAAATCACCTGGGTGATCAATCCGGAATGGGCGCCGCTGCTGCGCGGGAACCGCGA
>JBDUAE010000388.1:0-2447 GCA_040004805.1 Chthoniobacterales bacterium
CCATCGAAGTTCTGCACATTGGCCGAAACGGTGCTGCCCGTCGTGAAGGTGTAGGTAAAGTTGCCGTAGTTGGTCGCCCCGTCGACTACGTTGAGCGTAGCCGTGACGGTCGCACCACACGCCAGCGCCGGGTCGACTGTGAAGGTGAAATTACGGAACACGGGCGGATTGCCTCCACAGATCATCCCGTAATTTTGCGCTGCGGGCGGGCTGGTCACGCCGCCGCTGGCCTGTAGCGTACCTGCCAACGCTGCCGTCGTGCAGGTATTGCTGTTCTGCAGGCCGAGCGCCACCGTCACAACTTCCCCCGGATCAAGCACGCCGTTCGCTCCTGCGGAAACAATATAGGATCCGGCAGCCATGATCACGGGAGCGCCTAACGAACAAACGGTAACGTTCGTGGTGGAACCCGCGACGATGTTAAAGCTCCCGGTCACGGTTCCGAAACTCGCTTTCGAAATCGAGTAGGTGTGAGAACCTGGCGCGAGGGGCGCATCATAGAGGCCAGTCGCGCTGGACGAGCCATAAACGGAGCCATCGATCGAAACCGTAGCGCCCGCCAACGCGGCACCGCCGGTGCAATTGGTAATGGTGAAATGCCCCGTGCCCTTGGGCGCGGGAGGATTCGCGGCAAACTTGAACGAACCCACGCGTACCCGCCAGCCCGATGCGCTGGTCGTCGGCACGTACTCATTCACATGCCAGAAGGTTTGATCGTCCGTAGGGTCGAGCGTAAGCGAAGTGTAGTCCCCCCAGCGATTGCCGCCTGCGGTTTGTGACCCTGTCCCGGTAGTGATGGCAGCTTCACCCTGTGCCATAGTCCCAAGCGGATCGCCCGGACGCCGGCCGGTATAGTAGAGACTGGCAAACAGAGAAGGGTTGGGGTCGTTCGCAGCGCTGTAGCCCAGCGCGATATTTCCCTCACCATCCATCGCCGCACTGCCCATCCAACGGTGAATGCCGTCGGTCACACCCGGCGCATAAGTGCCTTCCTGAAAGACCACTGGGCTGCTATTTGGACTCCGCAATTCCCACCACCGAATGCCGGAGACTTCCCCGTTCGGCCCGGTGCCGCCGGAGACCGATTGGTTGGTCACGAGCGCTTCGTGATCGCCAAAGTTCCGGTAAGCCAAACGGAACAATGGCCGCTGCCGATAACCCAGATGATCGAGGCGATTGGTCGTACCCGGCTGAGGGATGCAGGAACGGGTGCCACCGCAAAGCCCGAGAATGGAGTTGAAAGCGGCGACCGGAATGGTGTTCGTCAGCACAAAACTGGAACTGGGCGGGTTGGCGAAGTTGGCCGTGAATTTCCAGAAAGTGAGCGCATCCTGAGGCGCCGAGTAAGGTCCATTATTGTCCATCGAGCCCACCCAATAGTTCGGACTCCCGATCGGAGGAGGTGTGATACCGTCCATGTCGGCTGGCAGCAACCCGTCACCCAAATTATAAGGCGTGGCCCCTGGGGGCGTCAGGAAAGAGATAATCTGCGCGGCCGGATCGCCAGCCAGCGCTTGCGCACGATTTAGCGCGTAAGATCCCACGCCGGCGAAAGGCGCGCCCGCGAACTCTCTGGTGCTGATGTAGTAGGCATCCGGCCAGACGCCGGCTTTAGGATAATCCGGAAAATTTGAGCCAGTGGCGACAGCATAACGATAATACGTTCCTGTCGGATCCGGACTGGTGGAGATCGCCACACAGAAGAAATAGCTGGGACCAGCCGAAGTAAACTGCGAGAGAAACCAGCGATCGGCCAACCGATCATAGAGCACAACCGGATCGCCCGAGTTTTCCGTTTGGCAGGGGCCGCCGAATCCGGCCCAGAGGGTGTTGCTATTAGCCGGCCCGAAGAGAGAAGTTCCCGTCTTGTTGAAGATCTGGAAGGTGAGATTCGCCATGGTGACAATATGGTTAGGGCCCACCGCTCCGTTTGGATCGGGCGGAGCGACGCCGGCCCCGTTGGGTTGACCATCGAAACTGATCAGCGGCCCTGGAATTTCGGTCCAACCCCGGTCGGACTTGCTGCCGACTTTGGTTTGCACCACCGGATCAAATTCCGGGGCAAAATGCATTTTGATAGGAACGATTTCGCGATCCTCATTTTCGCGCAGGGCACCCTTCCCGTTAGGAGCGATCGGCTCGATATCTCTCAGCGCCGGTGAAACGTCGAACTTGATCACGGGGATCACCCCACGAAATGTCCCTTTAATTTGCGGTGTATCCGCACCACTATTTTGGGCCGATGCTTCGCGCAATGCGAACAACGCAAAGGCTATTCCTAGGACGCACAGAAGCGCACCGAAAAACGTGCGCGGATAAAACGGTCGAGTCGGAGTGAAAGGTTTAATCATAATGGAGTGGGGTTAAAACTACGCCCCAGAAAACCTTTTTCTTGAACTAAGGTCACGCCCTTTAGCCTGACATTTTTGTAATGTTTAGGAGATGGG
>JBDUAE010000389.1:0-2433 GCA_040004805.1 Chthoniobacterales bacterium
CGGCTGGCCTGCGAGCGTTTGCGGGCACGGAGGAATCCGGGCACGGCGATGGCTGCGAGGAGGGCGATGATCGCCACGACGATCATGATTTCTACGAGGGTAAAACCCCCGCGACGGTTGCTGAGTTTGTTTAACATGCTGTTGCTTTCTTTATTGCTTGGTTGTTTTGATTGCGTCCACGATCATTGGATCGCAGATGAACGCTTATTGAGCAGTGTTGATGCCACGCGCCGCAGTTTCTTGTAATTTCCACAATCCCCCTTCATCTGGGAGTCGCCACAAAACCCTCGTTGGATGCGGTTTCGCCCTCCTGCGCATGAACCTGTGATTCACGTCGGCCATCATCCCCCTACCGCGGGTATAAGCGCTCGGATTGCGGGTGTAATTTTCGCGGCCGTCCTTGCTCTTCGGTTTCTCGCGCTCTCCCGCTCGATGTCGATCGCGGCGCTGCCCGGCGGGGGCGACATCGCATTTTATACCCACTGGGCGCAAAGAATCCTTGCCGGAGAGCTGACAGATGGCCGGGCCTTCTACGCGCTCCCGCTTTACGC
Organism: Chthoniobacterales bacterium; assembly: GCA_040004805.1. Classification (GTDB taxonomy): domain Bacteria; phylum Verrucomicrobiota; class Verrucomicrobiia; order Chthoniobacterales; family UBA10450; genus JACCTI01. The sequence continues at coordinate 552 of JBDUAE010000389.1, forward strand.
TTTTTGGCTGGCGGGCCTCTTCGCTATTTTCGGGGTGGGAGCCTTTGTTCCGGCCCTGCTGCAATGTGCCGCGGATGCGGGCACCGCGGTTTTTCTCTACCAAATCACAGCGCGCCTCCTCCAGGAAACCCAGGTCCTGGTAACAGCGGAAACCGGCGGTGGGAGAAGAGGCCGGGGCGTTCCGTTCGGTCAGATTGCGGGCGTCGTGGCCGCTGCGGGGTGGGCTTTCTTTCTCCCGGCGCAGGCGTTCGCGATTGTGCTGATGCCGACGACGCTCGGTGTTTTTGTCTACTGGTTCTTGGTTTCACGAATCATCCTTCGCGCCGAACCGCCGGGCAAAGGAACTTCCCTCTGCTGGGGCTTATTGCTTGGCGTAACCGCGATGGCGGTGGCGACAATCCTGTTCCTTCTCCCCCTGCTCCTGGCCGCCTTGGTGTGGCGATGGAATTCCTCACCGGGCCGAACCTGGAAAATATCCGTCGTTCGCGCAGCGTTTCTCATCCTGGGCGTCGCGGCGGGCACTTCACCGTGCTTCCTACATAACCGCTTCGTGGCAAAAGATTCCGTCTTCCTCTCCGCCCACAGCGGGATCAATTTTTGGATTGGCAACAACGCGGACGCTAACGGCTACCCGCACTTTGGCGGCCTGCGCGCGGGACAGGCCGAGATGTTGGAGGACTCGGTCGCACAAGCCGAGAAAGCCGCGGGAAAACCGCTGCAACGCGGAGAAGTCTCGGCCTATTGGTCCGGAAAAGCTCAGGCCTATATCGCGGGCGACGTCGTCGGCTGGTTCCGACTTCTCGGCCGAAAAATCTGGAATTTCTGGAACGCTTTTGAATACGACGACCTCAGCGTTTTCTCAAATCTGAGAGAACAGGGCGTGATCTTTCCTGGAATTCGCTTTGGTTTGGTCTCCGCGCTCGCGCTGGCTGCGATCCCGATTTTGAGCTTTCGACTATCGGCCTCACGATGGATTCTTGCTGCAATCGGCCTGCAAATGGTGTCGCTCCTGCCGGTTTTCATCACCGAACGCTATCGTTTGGCCGCCGTGCCGGGGCTTCTTATCGTCGCAGTTCTTGGAATTTCTCAATTTTGGGAATTCTGCGCGCGCCGCCAAATCCGGATGTCGGTTGTCTACGGCCTCCTGCTCATCGCCTCTACCGCCTTGATTTCGTGGTCGCCGACCGATCCCGCTCTTTGGGCGCTCGATCCTTACAACGCCGGACGGGGCGCATTGCAGGCCAACGACCTTCCCCTTGCTGAACGCAAACTCGCGTTGGCGCACGCCTATGTTCCCGACAATCCGGAGATAAACCTGGCTTTGGGCAACCTTTGGCTGGCGGAAGGAGATAGAGAGCGCGCGCGCCAGTCGTATCGGGATGCCCTCGCCGTTCAGCCGCAACATAAATCGGCTCTAAATAATCTCGGCGTGATGGCTCTGGAGGATCGAGATTTCCTCACCGCCCAGGATTACCTGCAACGCTCCCTACGAGCCGATCCCGAGAACGGCAAATCGCATTATTTACTCGCAAAAACTTTCCTGGGATTAGGGGATCGCGACCGCGCCCGCCTCGAAATCGAGCGCGCCTTGCAGCTCAATCCCGCCCAAGTCGAATTCCTCGAACTTCAAAAAGAACTTCAATGATCGCTCGATCCGCGATCGTGTGGCAAGCCGGTTGCTAACCACTTCACTCCTCATGCGCACCAGCGAAATTTCTCCCGGCGAACGCATTGAACGATTTATCGCCGCCGCTCTATCCGTCATTCTCGTTGGAGTTCATTTTCTGGTTTTGCTCAATCGCGGCCCGCTCTGGCGCGATGAAATTAGCAGTCTAACTCTGGCTACCCAGCCGACCATGAGCCTGTTTTGGGCGGCGCTCGC
>JBDUAE010000390.1:0-2431 GCA_040004805.1 Chthoniobacterales bacterium
AGATCATGGCGTGCGGCATGCCATTTTCGAAACGGTTCCAGACCGGCGAAGCGGCCGTGATGTCGTCAGTGTAGTAGAGACCCCAGTCGGTCCCGGCAAAAACTTGCTGGGCGTTATTCGGGTTCACGATAATCGAATCGGCGGGGATGTCGGGCAGGTTGCCGGTCTTATCCAGCCAAGTGAAGGAACCGCAATTGGCGGTGCAGGCGACTTGGAAAACGTGACCCGGGGTGGAGGGAGTGTTGGGATTGAATCCGCCAACCGCAGCGTAGCCGACCGGGAGATTGGCGGCGGTGACGGTGGGATCGAGTGCGATGCCGATAATGGGTCGGTTGGGCAAGATGGCATTGTTACCGGTGACGTTGACCCAAGTGGCCTGGCTAGCGGTGCCGGTGCCGAGATTGAAGCCGATTTGGACGTTGCCATCGTTGGTTCCCACGATCGCGGCGCTCTGGTATTTGGGCGAATATTTGACCTGATTGATAAAGGAACGATTTCCGAGAGTTCCTTTGCACAGATTCGGGCCGGTGGTGGAACCCGGAGGATTATTCGTGATATACCATGTGTTCGTAGCGGTGGCGCCGCTGATGGTTTCCCAAACGCGGGTGGTGCCGGCGAGGAGATGGCCGCAGCCGGTGGTGGCGCCCGCCGGGCCGCAATCGTCGCCGCCGGAAACGCCCCCGTGAAAGATATCGAAGGGGAGAACGAAGGATTGCTGATCGCTGCCCCAGCCGCCTTTGCGGCTCGACCAACTCGCGCCCGAGGCGGTGCAATTCGCGGTGCAACGGCTGATGCCGCCGCTGTTATTTCCCTGCCAGAAGCGCAGGCTGGTGCCGGTGCCGACGGGATCGATCCGGCTGTAGAAGCCATCGCCGCCGAGCCCCATCTGCCACTGCGCGGGCCCGGTCGGGCTGCCGCTAAAACTAACCGACATCGCTCCGTTATCCTGGGCGCCGCCGCTGGCTTGCGGATTGGCGGAAGTCGCGAAGTTGCCGCTAATGTCGCCGGAATAAAACTCGATCGTGTTCAAGCCGGAATCCATGTTGAACCAGGTCGGATCGGTCGTGCCGGTGACGCTGTTGGCGTTGTTCGTGCCGTGAATGCCGCCGTCATTGCCCGCGAGCAAAATGCTGGAGGAGCCGGGGACGAAAGCGAGGGCGTGTTGATCGACGTGGACCCCGTTGTTAACCGCCCCGTAACCGCAAGTGGTGTCGTTCCAAGGAAGATTCGACGTTACCTGGTTGGTGCCATCCCAGAACCAGATTTCGTAGGTGTCGAAAAAGGCGCGGTTGGGATTGTTGGGATCAATCGCAATGCCCTGGTCGTACCAATTCTGCGGATAGTCGCCGGCACCGCCGCTGCAATTGGTGAGGGAGGCTCCGGGGGAACCGGGGATCTGCGTCCAAGTGGTGCCGCCGTCGGTTGAGCGATACGCACCGAGCTGGCAGCCGCTGGCACTGCCGCAACCGCTATTCGTGTTCGCGGTGATCGATTGCAGTTGAGCGTAGATGTAATTGGGATCGCTCGGGGCGACGGCGAGATCGATGCGGCCGACTTGGTTGCCGGTGGTGGCATTCACGTAGGCCACGCCGGAGGTGGCATTGATCCCGGTCCAACCGCTGGCGTTGGTGGAGATCGGGACGAAATCGGAGGGACAACCGCCGATGGGCATCGTGCCGCGATAGACGCCGTTAGCGCCATTTTGCCCGAGATTATATTGCACGGTGGTGGCGAAGCCGCGGACGCCGACCGCGGCGATGATGCGGGTGCTGGTGCCGGTATCCGTGAGCGCGAGGCCGGTAATATCCTGGCGCATGGTGTTGTAGTTATTCGTTACGCACGGGCCGGTCCAATTGCTGCCGCCATCGTAGGAAAAGTAGAGCCCGGTCTTGGTCCCGGCGACCACGTTATTGCTGTTCCGCGGGTCGACGCGCACTTTGCCGACTGCCTGATATTGGGGGAACTGGCCGACCGGCGCGGGGAATCCGGGACCGAAAACATCGGCGCCGAGCAGCGCCCAACTCGCGCCCGCGTTGGTCGATTTTAGGACGCCCTGGCTGCCGAAGGAGAAAGAGCCGTAATTGAGATCGCCGGTGCCAGCGTAGATGGTGTTGTGGTTATTCGGATCGATCGTGAGGGTATCGATCGCGATGGTGGATAAGAGCGGATCATCCGTCACGGGCGCCCAGGAAGTGACGCTGGTGCAGCAATTCGTCGTCTTCCACACTCCGCCGCCGTCACTGCCGAGATAGGCGACAATGGAGCCGTTCGTCGTGGTGGTGGGATCGACTACGATGTCGTTCACGCGTCCCTGGGTGACACCGTAATCGTAGCAACCCGCACAGCCGGTCATGCGTTCTGGTTTCGGGCCGAGAGAGGTGAAACTGGTGGGATCGAGCACGAGCGGGGAGCGGCCCTGCTTGAGATCGAG
>JBDUAE010000391.1:0-2411 GCA_040004805.1 Chthoniobacterales bacterium
GTGGATTTACGCTGGCGTTTGCGGCCCGGCGATTTCGAGCGCATGCCGGTTGTGCAATTCGATCTCCTCCGCCAGTTAATTCCGCTCCTAAAACCAGGCGGCGCTCTCGTCTATAGCACCTGCAGCATCGAATCGGAAGAAAACGCGCAGATCGTGCAACGGGCACTGAAAGAGTTCCCGTTTCTCGAGCTGAAGGAAGAACGGTCCGTGCTCCCTTTCCGCGATCACTTCGACGGCGCCTTTGCCGCGAAGCTAATCCGCGCTGCGTAATCGCCACGGCCGGTTGCATCCGGCGGGGCCAGTGGAATCATTCCCCACTATGCAAGACGTCCGGTTCGAAAAGCTCGCGCAACTTCTGGTCGAATACTCCACCCGGCTACAGCGGAACGAAAATGTGCTGATCGAAGCGTTCGATATTCCGGACGAGATGACGATCGCTTTAGTGCGGGCGGCACGAAAAGTAGGCGCCACCGCTTTCACCCAGATCCACCATGGACCGGTGACCCGCGAGTTGGCGATGAATGCCACGGAGCGGCAACTTAATTTCGCCTCCGCTCATGAGCTGGCCCGGATGAAAAAGATGGACGCTTACATCGGTCTCCGCGGAAGCAATAACATCACCGAACTTTCGGACGTGCCGGCGGCGCAGATGAAGATGATAGCGAAAAAAATGCGCCCAGTACAGGACCACCGAGTCAAGAAAACGAAGTGGGTCGTGCTCCGCTGGCCTTCACCTTCGATGGCTCAGCAAGCGGGCATGAGCACGGAACAATTCGAAGATTTTTACTTCGATGTCTGCACGCTCGATTACCGAAAATTGCACCCCGGGATGAAGGCGCTTAAAGCCCTCATGGATAAAACCGATCGAGTGGAGATCAAAGGACCGGGGACCGATTTGCGTTTCAGCATCAAGGGAATCGGCGCCGTCATCTGCGGCGGTGATCGTAACATTCCCGACGGCGAAGTCTTCAGTTGCCCGGTGCGCGACTCAGTCGAAGGCCACGTTACCTTTAACGCGCCGACGATTTATCAAAGCACCGGTTTCGATCAGGTCCGGCTCGCCTTCCGCGAAGGAAAAATCGTCGAGGCCACGGCGAATCAAACCGAGAAGCTGAACAAGATTCTCGATTCTGACGCAGGCGCGCGCTTCATCGGGGAATTCTCGCTCGGCTTCAATCCCTATGTGCTGCACCCGATGCGCGACATCTTATTTGACGAAAAAATTGCCGGCTCTTTCCACTTCACACCTGGCCAGGCCTACGAGGAAGCCGATAACGGAAATCGCAGCCAGGTGCACTGGGACATGGTGAATATTCAACGCGCAGACTACGGTGGCGGCGAAATTTACTTCGACGGCAAACTCGTTCGCCGCGACGGCGATTTCCTCCCGAAGAATTTGCAGTCGTTAAACCGGAGCGCGTTCTCAAAGCGCTAACGCTTGAAACGGCGGACGGATTCCAGCCAAAAAGGAACGGCCCGCGTGGAACACACGCGGGCCGTCTCAAAACTGCTAGGGACGTTGTCGGCTAATTTCTTACGGCCGGCTTCGCGCCGCCTTGCGCGGTCAACTGCATATTGCCGATCTCGCCGTTGCTGCCGAGTTGCACGCTGGAAATTTCGAAGACCGGTGCGCCTTCCACCGCACTTGGACCCGAGCCCGGCAGTTGCACCGAGACGTTACGCGAGGTCGAGTTCAGAATAATCGAGGCGATCTCGAACGAGGGCGAAAATTCCACGGTCGCGATCTGGAAACCAGCCGTGACATGGACGGATGCGCCACCTTGCTGCGAGGGCGTGATTTGGACAGGAGCCGCTTCGGCACCCGAGACGAGTTGCAGACCCGCGACGTTAAAGGACGGGGAACTGCTGATGCCGGGACGCTGCTGCTGCGAAGGCGTGAGGCGCACGGTGCCGAGAGAGTTGCCCGCGAGCTGAACGCTGGAGATCTCGAACGTGACTTGGAGGTTCATCGCCGGCTGCGGATGCTGCGAAGGCGCCAGACGCATCGTGACGATCTTCGAGGTCGGCTTCAATTGGATCGCGCCCATCTTGAAGCTGGGAGTGAGTTGAAGGGAAGCGATCTCGAAAGAGAAGGTGAGTTGCACCGCTGTATGCATGCCACCGGGAGTGGGTTGAGCCGCCGGCGTGCCGCCTGCGGGCGACGTGGTGGGGGCGGTTCGAATCGTGGGAGCGGGAGTGGGTTGTGTCGGTTGGGCCATGGTAGATTCTAGGTTTGTCTGCTGAGCCATCGGCTCGTTCGAAACAGCTTCGAAAGCGGGCGATGGGCTTACAGAATGGCGTAACGCGCCGATCCCTGCAAGTCCAGCTCCGAGGGCCGCGATCGGAGCGAGTTCTTCGTGAGCTGTTTCCGATGCGGGCTGTGAAATTTCCGCGGGGGTCAAATAAGGCAC
>JBDUAE010000392.1:0-2392 GCA_040004805.1 Chthoniobacterales bacterium
CCTGATCCTTCGGCGGGGCACTGATTTGCGGCAGGAGATCGCGGATGAAATTTTGGATCATCGCGTCCGTTTCGGGTTCGTCCTTCCCGAACTTCTGCAAGTCTTTCGTGATGGTGGATGCGACCGTGATGTAGGCCCACCGTTGGTTGTATCCGTAAAGGACGCGATCCCGAATATCCATGTAGGTGCGCTCCAGATGCGACGGCGTCGTCACCTTCCAACCGACGAACCAATAGTAGGTTAAATTATAGACCTGTACCGTAGTGCCATCTTTCAACGCGACTTTGCGCACGTTATGCAGGCGCGTGGCCTTCAGTTCATTTTTCGCGGAGGTCGAAACCGGGATCGTCACCACCCGCGAATCCGCGATGCTCAAACCCTGCGCGGGGAGGCAGCGTTCGGGACGATGGATACTGTTATCGAGATCTTGGCCGGAGAGCACGATCGACGTATAAATCTGATCCCCGCGGCCATCGGTATAAAGTTTGCGCGCGAATTCCGTGTCTTTGGCCAGAATCTCGCGTTCCTTTTCCGTAACGGCCTGGTCTTCCCCGTACCAATCACCAACGTAAGTCGGCAAAGCGAGTTCGATCCCCTGCGGCGTCGAGTTCACTACTTTTGGCAGGAAAAAAACCGCGCCCAAGCCGAGCACGAGCACCACTTGGAGAAAAATGAGACGGCTAGTAGTCATACTTCTCCGTGTCCCGATCCGATAACGTGCCGACTTTTTCCTTCACCTTCTCCGGCCGAAGACTGAGGAGTTTGCTCATCCCCAACATCGCCGCGAGCGCGATGGGGAAGAAAACAAACCCGGAATAATCGTGATAGAGACCGCCGGCGAACCCGGGAAACCCGAGCTTCGCGATGATGATGATCGTGAAAATGCGACCGACATTGCCGATGATGGCGAAAATAACGGAGAAGCCGAAAATCGTGACCTTCTTCCAGAGCTGCTTCTCCACGATATGGACGTAGATCGCGGTAATCATCACCATCGCGATCAACGAGCGGATTCCGCTGCATCCTTCCGCGATGTCGAAGCCCCAACTGCCGTCCACCGCCCGGAGAGTCGTTCCGATCGCGTAAATTTGAATGCCCACCAAGCCGCTCAGCCATTGCACCGCGCCAGTGATGATGAATTGAAGGCGAAAACTCATCTGCTCGATCGCGCCCAGCGGAACGAGGAAGACCAGGAAGATGGACGGGAAAAGCAGGATCCGAGCGACCTGTTTTCCCCAGAGGAAAAGTAATACGCCCGTGAACAAAAACGGCAGCCCCGCCAAGGCCAGCCGCGCCTGCAAAGCCCGGGCCCCCACGACGTAGCAGGCAATGCCAAGGGCGAGAACGAGCAGTCCCCAATTGCTCCCGGCTTTGCGCGCTTGGACGAGGGCTTCGCGATGATACCAAATCAGGAAGACGAAAACGAACGGGATGAGTTTGCTATGTTCCTGGTTGTACTCCGGCTTGTAGCGCGCCCAAGCCCAAGGGCCGATCGGCAATCCCGCGTAAAGGGGCAAATAGTTGAAAAAATAAACGAAGGTCGCCGCGAGCGAGGCGAGGAAAAATGCCGGCAGTGGATTGCTCCGAATCCATTCCCAACTTTCTCGCGCAGTCTCGGATGCGGATGCGGCGGCAGTACTCATAAAAGAGCGGAAAAATTAGGCGAAGAATCCACAAACGCAAAGCCGCAGCCAGCGCCGCGTTCCGCGCTCGCGAGCGGCCGATTGCTGAGCGAAACTGCCGCTCTTTGGAATGAAAGTCATCGATCTCCTCGGCACCCCTCTGGCCGCCACCACCTATGAGGAATTGACGGAGCATTGCCACGAGCTGGTGCGTCTCGGTGGGACGCGGGCGATCGATTTCACCAATACCCAGATCGTCACCATGCGAAGGCACGAGCGATCGTTTCGCGAGACCACCAGTCGATTCGACCTTTTTGTGCCGGACGGAATGCCGTTAATCTGGACCTTGAATCGCCGCGGCGCGCACCTGCGAGACCGCGTCTACGGGCCGACCTTCATGTGGCATTTCCTCGCGCGCAGCCCCAAACCATTCACCCATTACCTCCTCGGCGGCTCCGAGGAATGCCTGGCGCAATTGCGTGCGCGCTTGCAGCGCGAGCATCCCGACGTGCAAGTTGTCGGGAGCCGGCACGGCTATTTCTCCTCTGCCGACGACCCGGAAATCCTATCCGAGATCAATACCTTGGCGCCCGACTTCGTTTGGGTGGGGCTGGGAACCCCCAAACAACAGGAGTGGATTCACCGCAACAAGACGGCGATAGCGCGCGGCGTTCTCCTTGCGGTCGGCTTCGCCTTCGATGTCAATGCCGGCACAAAACCCGACGCGCCCGGATGGATGCAACGTCGTGGCCTCACCTGGGTTTTTCGCA
>JBDUAE010000083.1:0-7946 GCA_040004805.1 Chthoniobacterales bacterium
TTCCTGCCGCAATTGCCGACGAAAGTCGACGCGAGCTGGTTACCGGTGGAGGTTTCACCTGATCCGAGCGATCCGAAATTGGCTCATCTCGACGGACTGAATTTGAGCCGGGCTTGGATGCTGGAAGGGATCGCGGCGGGGTTGCCAAAAAAAGACGGGCGTCGCGACTCGTTAGGCGCGGCCGCGCGCGCGCATCGGCGCGCCGGTCTGGCGGCAGCGACAGGGGAACATTACGAAGGCGGCCACTGGCTCGGGAGTTTTGCAGTTTATCTGGTGAGCGGACGCGGCCTTCCCGGAGGGGGAACTCCTGCGCGATGATCCATATCCTCGATACTCGGCACTTGGGCCGCCCGGGCATCATTGCGGCGACGGCGCTCGAAACCGATGCAGGCATTGCGCTCTTCGATACGGGTCCGGAGTCCACGTTTGAACAGGTTGCAAATGGTTTGCGGGCGATCGGAGCGGGTCCCGAGGATGTCCGGCAAGTCTTTCTCAGTCACATTCACCTCGATCACGCCGGAGCGGCGTGGCGGTTCGCGGAACTGGGCGCGACCATTTACGTGCATCCTAAAGGCGCGCCGCATTTGCTCGATCCCACAAAACTGGTGGAGTCTGCCACCCGAATTTTTGGCGAGCGGATGGGAGTACTATGGGGAAAAATCGCCGCGATCCCGAGAGAGAGCATCAGAATTTTGCAGGACGGCGACAGCGTGCGCCTCGGCCGGCTGGAGGTGCGCGCGATCGAAACGCCCGGGCATGCAAGCCATCACCATGTTTATCATTGGGACGCTAATGTTTTTGGCGGAGATGTCGCTGGTGTCCAAATCGGCGCGGGGCCTCCGATTCCTCCTTTTGTTCCGCCGGAATTGCAGGTGGAGGCTTGGCTGGAATCGATCGAGAAAATTCGTGCGCTAAAGGCGGAGCGAATTTATCTGCCGCACTTTGGCCTGGCGCGCGGCGCGGTGGCATCGCATCTCGATGCTCTGGAAGAGCGGGTGCGGCGCTACTCGCAATGGTTTCGCGATCACATGCGCGCTGGCGCGGAGGAATCGGAACTGATTCCTGCGTTTGCGAAATATGAAGGGGACGATCTTCTCGCGCATGGCGCGACGGAGGAGGGAGTGTCCGATTACGAAGCCGCCGACCCGAGTTCGATGGCGGTTACGGCAGCTCTGCGCTATTGGCGGAAAGTATCGCCGTAACGCAGAAAGGGCCACGACTGTCAGTATGCGGGGTCGCGTTCCGCCCGATCTTCAGGAAGCGGCTTCGTGAGATCTTCGTGCATGTGTCCGGACCGTTTCAGGCGGTTGTGGCGCAAGAGCGGAGCGGACGCGGAGGGCTGCGCGGCGGCCGGTGCAGCAGGCTCCGCTTCGGGAACCGGAGCTGCCGTTTCATCGGAACTCTGCTGGAGTTTTGAACGCTTTTTCTGATTGCGCGAGGGCTTGAGACGATAAGTCGGAACCTTCTTTTCGTCGGCTGGCGGAATATCCTTACTCTCACTCACGGTAGATAATTTGGGCTGAGTCGGCGGTCCCGGCTCTCCATCAATTATGGCGAGGGGCGAGCTTTTGTAAAACAGCCGACACGGAAACGGCGCCGCTGTCGCTCCCAGGGAACCGCGTGCCCGCGGTCCGCGCCCGGAGCCAGGAGGTCAGAGCGCTTGCACGACCTTCGTCGTTTCCTGAAACGTGGCGTAGAGGTCACGGTGCTGGAGGGCGCCGCGGCGCAGGACGGTCTTGAAGTTAGCGAGATCACCAATGTTGACAATTTGATCGACGCTTAGGACGAAGGCGCTCATGGCGTCGTTCGTGGCGTAACGGTGGCTGAGAAGGACGACGAAGTGCTGTCGCCGCTGGCTGCCCGGTTGATTGATCAGCTCCTGTAGAATTGGATTATTTTGGACGGTGGAGCCTTTGAAATTTTCGTAAACGACCACGACGTGATAGCTGTAGGTGCGCAATTTGAGCAGCACGTCCTCTTCGAAAAGGCCGAGGTGGACCTTGTAGGTCATATCGATCAACTGCGGCACGACCAGTTTCTGGTACTGCTGATGATCGACGCAGACTAAGGCGGTGTTATCGGTGAGTTCGAAAAAGGATTGGTCGGTATCCATGGCCGTGGGTTAGTGAAAGGCGTTGGCGGGGCGATCGAGGCGAAGGCCGGATTCTAGTTCGGTGTCGACACCGCGGGACTTCTGCACGAGGTCGATTCCGCGGGTGACTCTGCCTTTGCGGGAAGCGAAAAGCCGAGCGGTCTCATCCGTGATCAGGTCTTCCTCGTAGGCGTTAAGGACGGATTGGTCGAAAGTCATCCACCCGAACGGGCTACTGGCTTCGATGATTTCGTAGAAAGAGCGATGCTCGTCCTCGCCCAGTGCGATGGTTTCTCTGGTCCGGAGATTGTGGCCGAGAATCTCGGTGAGTAATTGGCGACCACCGCCCACTTTAGGGGCAAGGCGTTGGCTGACGACATAGCGTAAAGTGTCCGCAAGCCGGACGCGGAGTTGTTGCTCTTCGCCGAGCGAAAACAAACCGAGGATACGGTTAATGGCCTGGCCGGCATCAACAGTATGCAGGGTGCTGAGGACGAGGTGACCGGTTTCTGCAGCCATTAGGGCCACCTCCACGGTTGCGCGGTCGCGCATTTCGCCCACCAGAATTACTTTCGGCGCCTGCCGGAGCGCGGCGCGGAGACCGTTTGGGTAATTATTAAAATCCTGTCCCAATTCCCGCTGGTTAAAGGTGGCTTTCGCCTTCGGGTGAACGAACTCGATTGGATCTTCGAGGGTAACGACGTGGACCGCTTGGGTTTCATTGATTTCGTTTAGCAAAGCCGCGAGCGACGTTGTCTTGCCGCTACCGGTGCTACCTGTGAATAAAACCAGGCCGGATCGTTCTTTCGCGATTTCGTGAAAGATAAGCGGGAGGCCTATCGATTCGATGGAAGGAACCGCGTCTTCCAGTCGGCGAAGCACGATTGAAAAATGGCCTTGCTGCCGGAAAATGTTTACCCGGAAACGAGCGTGGCCGAGAAGAGAGTAGCTGCAGTCGCAAGAGCCACCTGTGAGGTAATCGTAGATAAGACGGCGATTCCCTTGCATTAGCGCGAGCGCAATTTGCTCTGTTTGGTACGGGGTGAGCGCTTCGATCGGCGGGTCGACGAAGACCGGTTTCAGCTCTCCGAAATCTTCCACCTGCAGAGGGTGGCCTACAGAAAAATTTAGATCGGAGATGCCGTCGTAAGTCTTCAGCATCGCGGTGAGAATTTGATCGAGATCGGGACTTCTCATGATAATACGGCTCCTTTAGTCCTCGGTCAGATCGGCGGGCGGTTCCTTCAAAAAAGGGCGAAACTTTTTCTTGTCGCTCGCCTTATCGTAGGCTTCTTCCGGCGAGATTCGGGTGTGCCGTAAGTGCTCCATAATGGCGTCGTCCAAAGGCTGGTTCCCCTTCTTTTTCCCCACTTGAATCATGCCGGGGATTTGGTGCGTTTTCGCTTCGCGTACCAAGTTGGCGATAGCCATATCGACGACGAGAATTTCGAGCGCGGCGACGCGCCCCGGCTTATCGATGCGTTTGAAGAGATTCTGCGCGATGACGCCCTTGAGCGACTCGGCCAGGGTAGCACGAATCTGGTTTTGCTGGTTGGTCGGGAAGACATCGATAATTCGGTCTACCGCCTTGGATGCGCTGGAAGTGTGCAGCGTGCCGAAGACGAGGTGGCCAGTGGCCGCCGCAGTGAGGGCGAGTTCGATCGTCTCGAGATCGCGCATTTCGCCGACCAAGAGGATATCTGGATCTTCGCGCAGGGCGCCGCGCAAAGCCGAGGCAAAGGAGCGAGTGTGCACGCCCACTTCGCGGTGCTGCACCAGGCAATTCTGGCTGCGGTGCACAAATTCAATCGGGTCTTCGACCGTAATTATGTGGTCGTGCCGCTGGAGATTGGCGTGATCCATCATCGCGGCGAGCGTGGTCGATTTCCCGGAACCGGTCGGTCCGGTCACGAGTACGAGGCCCTTCTTCAGGAGTGGGAATTTCCTGAGCACTGGGGGGAGACCAAGCTGGTCGCAGGTGAGGACGTTGGAAGGAATGAGCCGGAAGACGGCAGAGATGCCGCATTTTTGCTGGAAGAAATTGCAGCGGTAGCGCGCTACGGTTGGCACTTCGTAGCCGAAATCGACGTCGGAGGTTTCTTCGAAAATTTTGATTTTCCCCTCGGGCGCGATCTCATAGACCATCGCCTTCAGATCGTCATTGATCAGGGCAGGATAGTCGACCCGGACCAGCTCTCCGTTGATCCGGAGCATGGGAGGGTTTCCGGTGGAAAGATGAAGGTCCGAAGCTTTCTGCTCGGACATCAGTTTGAAGAAGGAATCGATGCGAGCCATGGGTTTGCGAAAGGTGAAGTAGCTAAATCAGTGCCACGGAGCGGCCAGACAGGGTGAGACTAATGGTGGTGATGAGACATCTGCGGTGCGCGTGCGGCGTCCAGGGTGGAACGAATCTGCCCAAGCAGTTTTTCTCTGGTGTAAGGTTTGGGAATAAATCCGCGCAGGCCGAGCGCCAGCATCGCTCCCAGTTTGGTGTGCTCGGCAAACCCGCTGCTCAGCACGACGTTGATCGCTGGATTGAGCGCCCGTAATTCGTCGAAGACGGCGTCGCCATCCATAACGGGGAGAAAGAAGTCCAGGATAACGAGGCCGATTTTGTTGCCGAGTTTTCGATAAATCCGCAAGGCTTCGAAACCATCGTTGGCCAAGACTACGCGATAGCCTTCCTCCGCTAGCATCGCCGAGGCGAGTTGCATGATTTCCACCTCATCGTCCACGAACAGGATCAACTCCCGGGCACCGTCCGGGTTTACGATGGGAGTTTCGGTTTCGAGCGTAGGCGTTGGAGGTGGATAAGTTGCCTTTGGTGGCGATAGCTGCGCGACCGCCTGGCTGACCGCAGACATCGACCAGCTGGGTTGAGCGACAACGGAAAAATTGGTCGATGGCTCCGCAGCGGAGGTTTTCCTTCCCGCCTTCGACGCGCTGCCAGCGCTATTCGAAAGAATCGAAGAGGTCACCCGATCGAAAAGGGATTGCGCTGTTTTTGTGGCGCGATCCACACGTTCGCCAAGGACTTCGAGATAATTATTTTCGCTCTTATGTTGCCGCGCCAAATCGGTATAGCGCGCCACCTGCTGTAACATTGAGTTCAGCTCGGTCGAGGTGGAGGCGATCCATTTTAAATCTTCGTGGTCGAGCATAAATCAATGGCTCGGCCGAGCGGCTCGCAGGTCTTGACGGCATGCGACCGCGCGACACTGAACGGCAAAAGTGGGTTTCCAAGAGACCATATTCGCCTTCGATTAAGCACGGTCTATACCACGAAAGGTTCTCTCTTAAGCGAAACCGTTGCAGTTTGCCTTTCGGGCCGATCGCGGCCTCGCCGCCGCACGGGTGAAGGCGTGGGCGCAGGCGACGCGAGATCGGAAACTCGATCCTCCTCGAACTCGGCGCTCGAAAATCCGGCGCGAGCTCGGGGTTTAACGAAGAGGCGTCACTTGCCCAAGACTGCGCGCAATTCCGTGCGCGCTGCTTCGACTTCGCGCGGGGTTGCACCGCACAACAGCAGTCCGCGCAAACGATCACCCTGATAATAGCGCGTGACGAATTTCTTCTTCGCATGCGTTCCCTCGAGCGCCACCCGCGTCGGCTGCAAGCTGAAGTCGCCCACGAAATCCAATTTTAAATCAAACATCTCCGTCCAGAAATACGGGATCTGCTCGTAGCGAATCCGTTTCTTCCCGGTGATGTTCGATCCCGCGACCAAGCCTTGTTCGCGCGCATTTTCCCAATGCGTTTGTCGCCGGACGCCGCCCATCAGGCGATCGGGATAAAAGGCCAGATCGCCCACCGCGTAGATGCCCTTTTCTTCAGTCTCAAGATATTCCGTGACCGGGGACCCGTGCGGACCGGAGAGGGGAGTATTGCGAACGAGATCGAGATTTGGCTCGGCGCCGCAAGCGACGATGGCCACGCCGGCCGCCACGCGGTCTCCGCTTTTCGTCTGGATATTGCGCAGGACCGTTTTGCCTTCGAATCCATTCAGGCTCTGGCCCAGCAGCAAGGTGACGCCGTGTTTCACGTAGTAGGCGGTGATCCACGCGCCAGTTTCCGGATCGAGATAACGATTCAGCAGATACTGATTCCGATGCATCATGCTGACTTTGAATTTCATCTGCCGCAGGCTGGCCGCGACTTCACAGGCGAGCAGTCCGCCGCCGATCACGACCACCGTTTTTTCGAGACTGGCCATTTCGCGCAACGCCAGAGCATCCCGGGTAGTGCGCAGATAAATAACGTTGCCGAGGTTTACGCCCGCGACGGGTGGTCGCACCGGGCGACTGCCCATAGCCAGGCAGGCCTTGTTAAATTCGATCGTTTCCCCATTGCCGAGAACGGCGAGGCGACGCTCGATGTTTAACTGCGTCACCATCGCGCCGAGCCGCGTCTCGATCTTGTTTTTCTCGTACCAGGCCGGTTCGACGTGCGGCAATTTTTTTACCAACACTTCCTTCTCGCGCAGGAAGGACTTCGAAAGCATCCAGCGCTTGTAAGGCAGAAAATTCTCGGAGCCGACGAGGGTAACGCTTCCGCGCTTGTCGTATTTCCGGATGCTTTCGCAGACACTGCCACCGGCAATCCCGCTACCAATAATAAGATAATCGCGCTGAATCATGGAAGTGCGGAACGATAGGAACTAGGAATGCTGAGGGCGAGGGAAAAATGCGGTCGGGCTAATGAGCCCTGTGTAGGGAGCCCGCTCGGCCTCGTTGAGCGCCTACCCTAGCACTACTCGGCAAATAATGACAGAAGCGACGACGCCGACAAAATCTCCGATCAGTCCAGCCGGAATCGCGTGCCGGGTCTGTTTTACCCCGACGGAGCCGAAATAGACCGCTACGACGTAAAATGTCGTCTCGGTGCTTCCGTAAACCGTTGCTGCCATCGAGCTGATAAGACTATCGCCCCCGAAGCGGTGCACGATATCGGTCAAAAGTGCGAGGGTGGCGCCGCCGCTGAGCGGACGCATGAGGGCCAGGGGCAGAAGATCGGGTGGAAAGTGGAGCGGCGACAAAATAGGCGACAACGCGCGGGTCAAGAGTTCGATCCCGCCTGCGCCCTTGAACATGTTGATCGCGACCAGCATCGTGACCAGGAACGGAATGATGCGCAGGACGACGTTAAATCCCTCCTTCGCGCCCTCGACAAATTCGTCGTAAACCTTGAGGCCGCGCGAGAAGGCGTAGAGCGGAAAAAAGCTGAGCAGAAACGGAATCGCCAGAATGGAAAGTGCGTTGACCGAGCGCACGAAGACGCTTTGCGCCACCGCTTCGACCGGCAGGAAGAAGCCGAAAACCGTCGGGTAAACCATCCGGACAAACAAGACCACGAAAAAGACGACGAGGAGAAGTAGCGCGGCTGTCGCCCAAAAGGGCGGTTCTTTCGCGGGCGCGGCGGCGGTTAAGTTTTCCGCATCGGTCAACGGAGCGTTTACGTCTTTGCAGTTTGCGAGATTCTCCGGAGCGAGCATTTCACCCGAAGGACGAAACAGCGGTAACTTTTCCAGTAGCTTTACCGCCGTGAGCGCTGCCGTGGCTGCGCAGAGAGTGGCGAGCAACGCGGTGCCAACGATCGCGGTCGGCCGCGTCGATCCACCAGCGGCCAGGATCGCGATTGCGGTCGTCGGAATTAATTGCACGGAGCTCGTGTTCACCGCGAGAAAGGTGCACATGGCGTTGCTGGCGGTGCCGGGCCGCGGATTTAAGCTCTCGAGATCTCGCATCGCGCGCAGGCCCAGTGGCGTCGCCGCGTTTCCCAGGCCGAGCATATTAGCCGCCATGTTCATCAGCATCGAACCCATCGCCGGATGCTCCGGCGGGACCTCGGGAAACAG
>JBDUAE010000393.1:0-2382 GCA_040004805.1 Chthoniobacterales bacterium
CTTGGTGCGATCGTCTGGTGGGTAAGACGGCGGCGCGTGTCAGTCAATTCTCGCTTGTTCGAAGAAGAAATTTTGACGCGGCTCGATCGGCTGGCGCAGAACCAGGAGCGTGATGAGCGGCGGCTTCGCGATGAGTTCTCGCGGAACCGCGAGGAGGCCTCGGGGACGGCAAAGGCGCAACGCGAGGAACTGGGCGGCGCGTTAAAGAATCAGAGTGAGACGGCGTTGAAATCGCTCGGGGAAATCGGTGGGATGTTGCGTGACCAGCTTGAGCAAGTGACGGGACAGTCGCGCCGGTTGACGGATAACGTTGATTCGCGGCTCAAGGAATTGCGGGAGGAGAACACGGTCCAGATCGAAAAGATGCGGGCGACGGTGGATGAAAAACTACAGGGGACGCTGGAGCGGCGGCTGGCGGAATCGTTCAAGCTCGTGAGCGAGCGACTGGAACAGGTGCACAAGGGGCTGGGCGCGATGCAGCAGTTGGCAAGCGATGTGGGCGGGTTGCAGCGGGTGCTGACGAATGTGAAAACGCGTGGCGGATGGGGCGAGGTGCAGTTGGGTGCGTTGCTCGAGCAGGTGCTGACGCCTGAGCAATTCGCGCGGAACGTGCGCACGCGCGACGACAGCGCTGAGATGGTGGATTACGCGGTGCGTCTACCGGGCGATGACAACGGTGCGCCGGTCTGGTTGCCGATCGATGCCAAGTTTCCTGTCGAAGATTTTCAGCGCTTAATCGCGGCTCAGGAAGGCGCGGACGCGGTGGCGGTAGAAAGCGCGATGAAGAGTCTGGAGAACGCGCTGAAGAAAAACGCGCGCGACATTTGCGGCAAATATCTGAATCCGCCGCGGACGACTGATTTTGCTTTGATGTTTTTGCCGACGGAGGGTCTCTACGCGGAAGCGATCCGGCGGATCGGGCTGGTGGAGCAAGTGCAGCGCGATTGCCGGGTTATCTTTGCCGGCCCAACCACGCTGGCGGCTTTGCTCAACAGCCTGCAAATGGGTTTTCGTACGCTCGCGATCCAAAAGCATTCGAGTGAAGTCTGGAATTTGCTCGCGGGTGTGAAGACGGAGTTCGGCAAATTCGGCGACTCACTCGCGAAGGTGAAGGAAAAATTGGACCAGGCCTCGCGCGACATGGACAAAGTGGCGGTGCGCTCACGCGCGATCACGAAAAAGCTCGGCGATGTGGAGGCATCGCCCTCGCATCCGCAGCCGTTGTTGCCGGATTTAGCCGTCGAGAATGAGGAGCTGGAGTTCGGCGACCAAGAGATTTAGTTTTTGGGTCTCTATTAGCCATCTACTTGCCGGAGGAGGGCCGCCAGCGTGATGCCGCGCAAGTGCTTCCGGACGGCTTCCTCCGCGCCGGCCGCGACGGAGGACATGATGCCTTTCATTTGGCAGCTCACCGGACAATGCCGTGCGGCGCGGCGCTGGTTCTTCGCAATGACAGGTCGCAGCTCGACCGCGTCGTAGATGTCGAGCAGCGTGATGGTACGAGGGGCGCGACTTAATTTGGCCCCGCCATTTTTTCCGGCCAGGGTCTCAATCAAGCCAGCGCGGCGCAGCGCGAGGAGGAGGCGTCGGACGACGACTGGGTTGGTGTTTACGCTCGCCGCCAGGGTGGCGGAATCCATCCGGCGGTGCGCAAACGCGAGTGCGGTCATGATGTGGACGGCGAAGTTGAATTGTTGGTTGACCATCTCCTCGAACTGTAATTATGTTGATTACAATTAGATGTCTTAGCATCTTCTGCACCTCATTACATCATGAAAAAAATCGCATTAATCACCGGGGCAAACAAAGGCATCGGACTCGAAACCGCCCGTCAACTGGGGAAGCAAGGTGTCACGGTCCTGGTCGGGGCGCGCGATCGAGCGAAGGGCGAAGCGGCGGCGGCGGAATTAGAGAAGGACGGCATCGACGCGCACGCGCTCGAAATCGATGTCACGGACGAAGCCAGCATCAAGCGAGCGGCGGCGGTAGTGGAAAAGGAATTCGGACAGCTCGACATCCTGATTAATAACGCCGGCGTGATGTTGCACGATGCCGACAAAAAAATAGCCGACATGCCGCTCGCGACCTGGCGGACGACGTTGGAAACCAATCTTTTTGGAGTCATCGCGACGACGCAGGCGTTCCTGCCTTTGCTGCGCAAGAGCGAAGCTGGCCGCATCGTTAACCTCTCGAGCATTCTCGGCTCAATTACTTATCACGCGCAGCCGGGTTCGCCTGTCTACGACTCGAAGGTTCCCGCGTATGACGTCTCAAAGTCCGCCGTGAACGCCTACACCGTTCATCTCGCCTACGAGTTAAAGGAGACGAAAATCAAAGTGAACGCGGCGCATCCTGGCTGGGTGAAAACCGAAATGGGTGGCG